>CAYZKI010000203.1:1145-6312 GCA_964478745.1 uncultured Bacteriovoracaceae bacterium | reverse complement strand
CTCCGCTTCAGCGCGAGGCACATCGCCCCCCCAGCTCGCGCTGATGATCTTGGCGCCGTTCTTGATCGCGTAGTCGATGGCGCGAACCGCGGCGGCATCATCCCCTGTGCCCGCGTTCGGTTCACCCACATCGTAAAAGAATTTCAGCGCCATCAGCTGAGTGCCGGTACCCACCCCCCGGATACCGAGCGAGTTGTTCGCCACTGCCGCTACACGGCCCGCGCAGTGCGTGCCGTGTCCGGGGTTGACCAGGAACTTTTCTTGGTTGCCGAAGCCGAGCGCGCACGGAAGGTCCTTCAGGCATCCTTCGATGTCGAAGTGATAGACGTCGTAAGGCTTGTCGACGTTGTGCGCGAAATCGTAACCCACTTCCTTGGGGTTCGCGGCGGACCTCCACATGCCGTGGATGAGATCCTCGTGATTGTAATCGACGCCCGTGTCGATCACGGCGGTGATCGTCGGCTGGCGCGGATTCGCGACCGCGGGGAGGCTGGCCGCCGCGGGCAGGTTGATCTTCGCCGTCGCCCAGTCCTTCGCCTCGAGCGGATCGGCCCCGGGCTTGACCGGGCCGGCGGGCAGCTCCGCGTCGGGGAGCACGCGCATCGGCGCGATCACGATCGGGCTCGTGTTGGACGGCCCTAGGTAAGGATAGAAGTTCGTAGGATCTTCCGTCTCGAGCGCGCGGCGCATGCGGAGCTGCGGCTTATAGAGGAAGTTCGAGGAGACATTCTCGACCTGCGGCGAGTTCGCAAGCGTCTCGCGGGCGGCGGCAAGCTCCGCCTCCGTCGCGAACTCGAGTTTCACGCCGCCTTCCTGCGAGTTGACCAGATCGACGTTCGCGGTCTGCCGCCTGCCCAGCGCACGGCGGGCGGTATCGACCGCCTCCGAGCGCGTCGCCTGCGATTTCTTGAACCTGACGAGGAGCTCGCGATCCGCCTTCTGAGGCGTCACCGCGAACGCGGTTTGAACTGAGAGAAGGAAGGCCAAGGCGAAAGAAAAAGACTCAATCCGATAAGTCCTGTTCGATTTTTTCACGGATCCCCACACACTTAGGTTTGGGCAGATTCGATTCCGCTCCCATCAGTGGGAGAGGCCGAACCCGATTCCCTGTGTTTCTGCTTTGGGTCCCCCCGCCGCAGTCAATTCCCCCAGCCAGCCGTAGTCACCCGCTTCAGCAAGCGACATACCAGGGGGTCAGAAAGCCGGACTGCCGCTCTAGGAGCGGGAGGTGTGTCTGACTCAACGCAGAGACCGCTCCGCGTCGTGTAAGAAATTCATTTGTTGCAGGTAGTTAGCGCCCAGCGCTAGCGCAGAGCGTGCGTTCTGCACTGTCGAACTTTCACACACCTGACTGGGAGTTGGGCAGAGATTTCCCAGTATTTCTGAGTGCTTGACTCAGGTATTCATCCGAGTGAAAATATCAGAAAGGATCGAACACCATTCGTCGCACCGGGGTTTTCGCGGCGATTCGGGTTTGGGGGAAATATGGGGTCAAAGCTTTCTGTCCTGCTCGTCGCCGGCACGCTGAGCCTTCCAAGCAGCCCACTGGCGCTCGCCAATGGTAGCCAGGGAATTTGCCTCCAGATCCAAATCGTCAACGGCAGAACCGAGTGCGTGAAGTGGGACAATAAGCCGGTCACCCTTCAGGTCTACGAAGCCTCCAAAGAAAGACTCGAGGCCGAGCAGGAAGCCGCGAACAAGAAGGTCGCGGAAGAAGAGAAGAACTACAAGGATGCCGAGTCGCGCGCAGAGGCTCAGAAGAACAAAGCCAAGGACGCAAAGGACAAGCAGTGCTTCGACAGCCAAGGATACTCGATCCCGTGCCGTGAAACCTACGGCCTCATCGAGAACACCCAGAGGATGGACAACCTCGGCCAAGTCGGTGGCGCGCTCTCCACGCAGATGCAAGGGCAACGCTCCCTGAACAATGCGATGAAAGATGGCCAGCAGTCCTCCTACTACAGAGCCTCCGCGAGCACCGCGAATCTCGCGGGCACCCAGAACGTGGCCCTCGGAGCGGTCAACCTCATGATGTCGCAGAAGCTTCGCTCCAAGGGAAAGCTGCATGACCTCAAGGGACAGGACAACAACGACATGAGCGGCATGGAAGCGGACTGGGCACGCGACCTCCGTAATCAGGCTCAGCAGAAGAGAAACCTCGCAAAAATGATGACGGCCGAAGGATCCGCTCCCGCCCGCCAGAGGCTTCTCAATGAAGCGGTCGCGCTCGAGAAGCAGGCTTTGGAGCGGCAAAAGGAGTCGCGCCGG
This sequence comes from uncultured Bacteriovoracaceae bacterium, assembly GCA_964478745.1. Lineage (GTDB taxonomy): Bacteria > Bdellovibrionota > UBA1018 > UBA1018 > UBA1018 > CAYZKI01. The sequence goes on along the minus strand of CAYZKI010000203.1, from coordinate 4,044 downwards.
CGCTCCAACGCGAGCGGCGAGCAGAATCTCGTCGCAGGAGAAGCCCGAACCGCTGCCTACGCGCAGACCATGCAGGGAATCCAGCAGCTCGGGAACGGGCTCGCAGCCATGGCCTACGCACGCGGACAAAACAACATAGCGGGCAACCTCAAGCCCCAGGAACAAGGCGTGACCACGCCGGGCTTCGACCCGTTCACCGAAGGCGCCACTCCGAACCGCGCTCCGCTCACGATCAGCGGCGCGCGCGCTCCGAACAACCAGGGCGCGGGCGGCGAGGAAGATCCCGAAGAGGAGCCGCCGACGGCTCCCCCGGCTCTTCCCGGCGAGCCGGATAACGGAATTCTCGGAAACGGCATGACCCCGCAAGCGCGCGTGGCCGGCGACAAGACGCCGGTGCAGGCGGCCGGCGGCGGCGCCCTCGGCGGCGCGGCCACTCAAGCCTCGCAGGCCGGCGCCGATGCCGAGCCCCAGGCGCAGTACGCCGAGAACAAGGCCGACGCGGTTTACGGCTCCGGCGGCGGCGGCGGCCGCGGGCGCGGCGGCGACGACAAGGGCGTCGACCTCTCGGGGCTGCTCGCGCAGTTCCTGCCGCAGAACCAGGAAGAGAAGCCTCAGGGAGGCATCATGGAGTTCGGCAACCGCGAGCCCGCGTCCGAGGCGGCTCTGGACGGCTCGCTGCTCGGCCGCGACGCCGACCTGTTCAAGCGCGTTCACGACACTTATCAGGATCACGCCCGTCGCGGCAGCTTCGGCAAGATCTGATCGGAAGCGAAATGGGGGCTCTACGCATGGGATCGTTTCGACTGATGACTTCGGCGCTCGCGCTCGTGGCGCTCGGCCTTCCCTCCTTCGCTCACGCGATCACGGCGGCCCAGCGCGAGGAGTGCACCTCGCTCATGAACCAGGAGGCTCTCCGCCGCGAGCGTGAGGCCCGGACCGGGATCACCACCTCGCCGATCGCGATTCCCGGCCACTGCGGCGCGCTCAACGTCCAGGAAGACGCCTCGACCGCGGCGACCGCGCCGCGCGCCTCGGCCACCGATTTCAACTCCCTTTGCGGCGACGTGCTCAGGAACAACGGCCGTCCGGCCCAGCCGGCGCCCGCGCGCGAAGGCGAAGCGGCTCCGACGCCGGCCTCGCAGAGCGATCTTCAGCAGAAGCTCCAGCATTGCCAGGCCGCCGAAAGCGCCAAGCGCGCCAAGAGCGCGGCAAGCGTCACCTCCAAGGTCTGGATGGCGACCGCGGGCGTCTGCACCGCCGAATGCTTCACGACGCTTGGACTCGGCGGAGGCGGCTTCTGCACGATGTCCACCATCGCCACCACGGGCGTCGACATGGCCGTGACCCGCGAGTTCACCCAGGCCTTGACCTCGATCGCGGGCCTCGCGATGAACCCGGGCTTCAAGTTCGGCGGCCAGGCCGCCGCGAACGCGGGGAAGAAATTCAACGGCGGCGCATGCATCGCGGCCGCCACCGCGGGCGTGCAGGCCGCGATGAAGATGAAATCGGCGCGTGACAGCCAGAAGGTCTTCGACCAGGAGATCGCCTCGATCCGCCAGCTGCTCGGAACGACGGCCCGATCGGACTTCGCGGCAGTGCCGCGTGGCCCGGGCGCCCTGGGCAACCCGTACGGCACCGCCACCGCGGGCGGCGGCGGCGCGCGCCGGCCTCTCGGCAACGGCGTCGCCGAGCGCGGCGATCCCTGCAGCGCGGCCGAGGGCGGGGATACGGGCGCCGCGCTCCAGTGCGCGGCGAAGACCGATCCCTCGATCCCCACGGAGATGATCGCGAAGCCGGGCTTCCTGAACGCGTTCGAGAGCACGAGCGGCCTTGGCTTCGGCGACCTGCTCACCAACGAGAACGCGACTGCGGGCCAGCAGCTGACCGCCGCCATGGCCGGCGGGATGGGGAGCCAGGGCGTCGCGACGCTCGCGGCGGCCGTGAAGAAAGTCGAAACCGCGGTCGGAGACGATCCGGGCGCGATGATGGCCTCCGCCGGCGGAGGAGGAGGCGGTGCCGCCGGTGGCGCCTCCGAAGACGACGCCCTCGCGCAGGCGATGGCCAATCTCCTGAAAGGCGTGAACGGCGAGAAGGAAGAGCAGCCGGGAGTGAACGAGACCGCGATCGAGCGGGCGAACCGCACGCGCTCGCCGGCGTCGATCGCCGAGGACCCGAGCCTGAGCCTCTTCGAGCGCGTCACCTTCCGTTACACCTCGGTTTCGCGGCAGCTCTTCGCTCCGCCTCCGGCGCAGGTCCAGATGCGCGGCGGCGACCGCGGGGCCATGCCCACGGCTTATCGCTAGGGGCTCAGCCCGCCGGTCGGGTTGGCCAGGTTGTTCTGCACGCAGCCCTTGAGATAGGCGCGGAACGCCTTCACATAGGGCGCGTCGAGGTGGATCACGTTCCGGGTCTCGTAGTACTTTTCGAAGAGCTCTTTCGCGGCTTTCAGCATTCCTTCGTCCTTCGATTCGAAGGCGCCGCGCGCGGTCTTGCCCTCGGCGAAGGCCTCCTTGAGGCAGTCGACCGACGGGACGGCGCCCCCGCAGAGGTACTTGAGGATGGCGTTTTCCTTGGCCGATGACAGATCGACGTCCCCATCCAGCGATCCCAGGCGGATCCCCTCCTCGATCACCTCGGCCTGGTTCGGATGGTAGCGCCAGGTTCCGACAGTCGCGGCGGCATGGAAAGCCCCGTCGATCAGCTTGCGCTCCCGGAGCCGGGAAAGAAGCTCGGGAAAATCCGGGCGGTGAATCCAGTCGGCGTGAAGCAGCGCAACCCAGTTCTTCCGCTCGGCCTCACTGAGGGAATCGAGCGCCTCCAGAAAGACGTCCTTGCCCCTGGGGTGCTCCGACCATCCCACCAGAATCGCCGTCCGCGCCTGGAGGCGCTGATCTTCGGT
>CAYZKI010000203.1:0-1135 GCA_964478745.1 uncultured Bacteriovoracaceae bacterium | reverse complement strand
TTCTGCAGGAGCGTCATGACGTCCTTTTGGACCTCGCTTTCCCGGAACAGCTCGAGAGCCCAACGTCCCGAGGGCACATTCTGGAGGAACTGCCGCGGCATCCCCGCGAGCGTCGAGGCGACCACCCGTCGCGTGGAATGCCGCCTGATGAGCGTCTCGAATAGCCGCGTCCGCTCCGCGTTTCGCGACGTCCACCCGTCGTCACCCAACGCGGCCAGGATCTTTCGCACGTTGTCCGGATTGCCGCGGGCGGCAATGTCCTTCGCCCAGTCCGCGCTTTTCGGGTCCGCGATCACTTCCTTCTTGGCCAGGAGCGCGGCGATCTCCCCGTCGGCCGTCTCGCGCTCCACGAGCTTGTCGATGATCCTCGAGGACACCTCGTCGTAAGGCCTTCGCGCGAGCCACTGGATCGCGAGCAGCTTGTGCGCTTCCGGGCTCGGGGACGCCACGATGAGCGAGGCGATCTCCTCGACGCTTCGCGCGTCCTTCCAGCGCGCGATCGCGGGCGTCACATCCGGAAGGAACTGGTTCTTCGAGATCACCTTCTTGATGAGCCGGAAGGCGCGTTTCTCGTCGAAGGCCTCGGCGCCCAAAACCCGGGAGTAGAGCCCGGCCTGATCGGGCCTCCGCTTGAGCATCGCCGAGATCAGCACGTCCGCCTCGGGCTTCTCGAAGATCTTCGGCTCAGCGAGGATCTCGATCAGGTTGGCCTGGGTGGGCTCGACGTTCGCGACGCTCAGAAGATGACGAAAGAAGGGCGCGCGCTCGCCATCCGCCAGGGTGGGATAGACCTCCTTGTAAAAGCGAGTCGCCGCGCCGAGGTCGTCGGCCCAGGTCTTCCTGACGAGCTCGTCGAGCGCCTTGAGAATCGTCGAGCGCGGCAGGTACGCCACGGGCTCCTTCTCGAGCAGGCCCAACAGGCGCGAAAGCGTGTCGAGGTCCATGTGCTCGGAGGCGACCGCCGCGACGAGGCGGGCGCGAAGCTCTCCGTTCGCGTCCAGGCGCTTTCTCGCTTCGGCCCAGCGGTAGCCCAGCTCGGTCATCGCGTCGTCGCGGACGATGAAATAGGGATCGCTCAGGCTGTCGATCGTCTCTTCGAGCGTCTGGAACGGGATGCGGTACGAATCCTGGGCGA
>CAYZKI010000202.1:2883-6354 GCA_964478745.1 uncultured Bacteriovoracaceae bacterium | reverse complement strand
GGGCAGCCCTATGCAAAACCTTCATCAAGACTCCGTCCTCAACGCGTTGAGGACCGTGAACGATCCCGACCTCAAGCGCGACATCGTGACTCTCGGCATGGTCCGTGACCTCGAGATCGGCCCGGGCGGCAACGTCTCGCTGCGCGTGGTGCTCACGACGCCCGCCTGCCCGATGAAGGACAAGATCGAGAAGGACGTCCGCAGCGCGCTCGCCACCGTCGCCGGCATCGGCGAGGTGAAGGTGCGCATGGACGCCGAGGTGCGCGGCCGCGGCGCTCCCCAGCAGAATTCCATCCCCGGCGTGGCCCACATCATCGCCGTCTCGAGCGGCAAGGGCGGCGTCGGCAAGAGCACGGTCGCGGTGAACCTCGCGATGTCGCTCGCGCTCGAAGGCGCTCGCGTCGGCCTGATGGACGCCGATGTCTACGGCCCGAACGTTCCCACCATGATGGGCCTGACCGAGGAGCCCCGCGTGGTGAATGACCCCGTGAAAGGGGAGCTTTTCATCCCGCCCTCCGCGCACGGCGTGAAGATCATGTCGATGGGTTTCCTCATCCAGGGCGATCAGCCGGTCGTGTGGCGCGGCCCCATGCTCCACAGCGTGGTCAACCAGTTCTGCCACAAGGTGAACTGGGGCGAGCTCGACTACCTGATCGTCGACATGCCTCCGGGCACCGGCGACGTCCAGCTCTCGCTCGCGCAGCTCGTGCCGGTCACGGGCGCGGTCATGGTCTCGACGCCGCAGGAAGTGGCCATGCAGGACGTCCGAAAGGCGTTCCACATGTTCGAGAAGGTCCGTATCCCGATCATCGGCGTCGTCGAGAACATGAGCTACTTCGTTTGCGACGGCTGCGAGAAGAAGCATTTCCCGTTCGGCTCCGAAGGCGGAAAGGCGCTCGCGAAGAAGTTCCATACCGAGGTCCTGGCCCAGCTTCCGCTGGTTCCGACCGTCCGTGAGGGCGGGGACGAAGGGCGCCCCGTCGTGATCCGCGACCCGGGCTCGGCGATCGCCGGCGACTTCCGGGAGCTCGCGAAGAAGGTGGCCCAAAGGGCCTCGATCCTGGCTTCCGAGTCGATCGATCCGTCCCAGCTGGTCCAGATCGGCCGCTTCAATTAAAAATACTTGACGCTTAGCGTCAAATTTGATTTGAAGGGCCCCTATGAAGATTTTCGTGGTTGGGCTTTTCGCGGGATTCATTGCGCTCACTTCCGGCCAGGCATGGGCCTCGGAGCGGCTGACGGGCGAGCTTTCGCGCTCCGGAAACGACTTCTCGATCGTGGATGAGGTGACGGGGCGCAACGTCCATGTCCGCTTCGTCGGGCCCGTGGGCATGCGCAACTGCCTGCGCTACATCGCCGACCAGCAGCCGGGCTCCGAGATCAGCGTCTTCGGCGAGTACGACCCCCGCAACGCGAACGTGTTCACGGCGAGCGAGCTCGGCATCCGCGCCCTTCAGCTCTGCCCCTAAAAGCTCAGCCCGAGAGCTGCCGCTGGAGGGCGAGCGCGTCGATGGGCTTGGAGAAGAGCGCGAAGCGCTTGCTGCGTTCGGCGAGCTTCTCGAGGGCCGAAAGCGTCGCCTTCGAGTGATTCGAGGGGTCGAGCACCAGCAGGATCCTGGGTTTTCCGTCGCCGCCGGCCATGCGGGTCAGTACCTGCAGCCAGGAGCGGGTGACGCCGCGATCGAAGTCGATCACGAGCGCGTCCAGGTCATCGAGGTCGCCCAGGTTGGATTCGGCCGCCTGTGAGGCCGTGGTCTTCAGCTTCCGAAGCTCGGTGGAGCCCCGGATCCGCGACGCGCTCTTCACGAGCTTGTAGATCGCGTCGTCGTCCGACATGACGCCCACTTTCAGCGGCTTCGAAGACCTGAGGTTCCACACCGTTTCGGAAAGCGAGAAGGACTCGCTTTCCTCGACGAGCTGCCGGAAGAGGTCGCGCATCGAGATGACGCCCGAGAGCTGGGGATAGCCGTTGGAGTCGGTGTCCACGATCGGCAGGTGGCGGATTCCCTTGTCGAGCATGAAGCGCGGGGCCTTCTTCAGATCCTTGGACTCGATGACGTGCACCGGCTTGCTCATCACCCAGGAGACGGTCTTCTCCCACGCGTTGTTCTTGCGGATGTCGGTGAGCCTTTTGAGGAGGTCGCGCTCGGTGAAGATGCCGATGAGCTCGGCGCGCCAGTCGGCGCTGACGACGAGCAGGGAACCCACGTTGCGGTCGTGCATGAGCTGAACGCACTCGGCAATCGAGGTGTCGGCTCGGACCACCAGGGCTGGCGCGGGATGGATCACGCGAAAGACGTCACGGGGTTCAGCTGGTCGTGCCGATGGCTTCGACCGGGCAGGCCTCGAGGGCCGCCTTGCAGCGGGCTTCCTCTTCCGGAGTCGACGGCTGCTTGTAGACGTAGGAGTAGCCGTGCTCGTCATCACGAGTGAAGTTGTCCGGCGCCTCGGTCCGGCAGGCGTCACAATCGATGCATTGGTCGTCGACGAAAAAGCGGCCGTCCACGTTGTTCGGCCACTTCTTTTCCAGATCTGCCATAGTCCCCCTGATTTATGGAGTTCGGTCGGCAAAGTCAACCCGATTGCCGCCGGGCGGGACGGGTTTCGCCTTGAATTCCGAACGGCTAGGGGAGCCCGGCAAATCCCGCCGACTAGTATTCCGTACCCGGAGTTCGATAAACTGGCCAGAAGCCCCAAAAGGTACCGATGGCCAAAGGCACGAGCTACAAACTGATCATCAGCGATTGCCATCTCTCGGCGGGGCGGTTCTTCGAGGGCCAGCTCAACCCCCACGAGGACTTCTACTTCGACGACGAGATGTGCGCCCTGTTCGAGCATTTCTCGACTGGCAAGTACGGCGAGGGCCCCGACGGGCCCGTCGAGGTCGAGCTCTTCATCAACGGCGACTACCTCGATTTCCTGAACGTCCCGTTTCAAGGCGAGTTCGAGGACGCGATCACCGAGGAGATCGCCCTGGCGAAGGTCGAGGCGATTTTCGCGGCGCATCCCAGGGTCATGCAGGCGCTCAGGAACTTCGCCCGGCTTCCGGGAAAGCGCATCAGCTACATGGTCGGCAACCATGACGCCGAGCTGTTCTTTCCCAAAGTGCGCGAACGCATCGTGCGCGAATGGGATCCCGACGGGATCTTCCCGAGCGGGAAGGTGGAGATCATCGCCGACCGCGACCACGTGCGCTGGGAAGGCGGGGTCGAGGTCCATCACGGCAACCAGTTCGAGGCCGGCAACTCGCTCGACTTCCAGAATCCGATCCTCGAGGCGAACCTCGAGAAGCCCGTGCTCAACATCCCCTGGGGGAGCTTCTACGTCCTCAAGATCGTGAACCGCCTCAAGTGGGAGCGCGAGCACCTCGACAAGGTCCGCCCGGTCAAGCTCTACGTCTTCTTCGGAATGATCTTCGACCCCTGGTTCACCATCCGGTACGTTTTCCTCTCGGCCTTCTATTTCTTCAAG
>CAYZKI010000202.1:0-2873 GCA_964478745.1 uncultured Bacteriovoracaceae bacterium | reverse complement strand
TCGTTAAGCAGGAAGCGAAGTTCTTCCTCGATCTCGAGCAGGAGGCGCGCGAGCTGCTGACGGCGCAGCCGGAGCTCCGGACGGTGATCTTCGGCCACACGCACAAGCCGATGAACAAGGTCTACCCGGACGGCAAGCAGTACATCAACACGGGCACGTGGACCAAGATGGTGAACCTGGACTGGCGGAGCCTCGGCCAGCAGTTCGCGCTGACTTTCGCCCTGGTGCGGATCGAAGGCGGAGAGGCCCGGTGCGAGCTCCGTCAGTGGCTTGGCGAGCAGGGGCCCCACAGGACGTTCCACGGTTAGCCAATGGTTTCAGGGGTGTCAAAAGACACTCATCGGGAAGTACACGAAGGTTAGATAAACTTAGGGTCAGGAAGACTCGAAAGGTAGGCCGTTGGTGACACACTTCGCGCAGGGCGCTCGCCTCAGGATGGGGCGATCCCGGAACTCATTCCTCATTGTCGCGCTCGGGATCGTGCTTGCCTCGCCGATGGCGTGCAAGAAGACGGAATCGGGCGCCGCGAGCGGCGGAGTGACCTGCACCGACATTTCGGGCACGCCCTGGACTCCCAGCATCACCGGCGCCGGCGCGGGGAATCATGATGCGACGGTCGTGGTGAGCAACGAGGTTTACACGGGGTCAGGCAACGTGACCGGCGTGGGAAACGCCTATACGGGCCGGGAAATCACGGTGACTTTTCCGATGACCGAGGACCTCGGCGCCTATGGCTCGATCACCTTGAACGCCGAGCCGACCACCTTTCCTCTGAGCAGCGGTTCGGCTTATCCCATGCTGGTATCGCTGCATGATGGAACGAACGAATGGGTGAATCTCGATCCGACCTGCGCTTCGCAGGGCATGTACGACTGCACGAGCGGGAGCTGCGTCGCGCGGGCCTCCTGCGCGCCGGTGAGCCCGAGCTCGTTCGTCGACCGCGAACACTATCTGCAGAATCAGATCGCCATCTTCGGCTACACCAGCGTGAACACCTTTCCCCGCTGCAACTGGGCGGGAGGGTCGGCGGGGTCGGCCACGTCGCCGTCCTGCGGCTCCGTCGGCTTCCTGAGCGGCGGCAAGCTGCGCTCGGGCGTCGGCGTCACTTACACGGCCAAGTACATCCTGCTGACGAGCCACTACTCGAGCGTCCCTTCGTCGGGTTACACCGGCGGTCTCAAGGTGACCGTCACGAAGAAGAAGGACACGACCTCGGGCGGCGCCGTTGACGTGAACGTCATCCTGGTCGGGAACAAGAACATCAACGACTCGCGCACGGCCAAGGGCCAGCAGAACCTCAATCTGCTTTTCGAGAAGGTTCACGCCCACCTGAACCAGGCCGGAACCGGCGTCAAGCTCGGCACCGTCACGCCGATCGAATGGAGCTGCCAGGAAGGGGGGGACTCGTACGCGACCGCCGACATCGACGCGCTCGATACGATGTTCTCGGCCGGCAACTCGAAGATTCCCTCGAGCACCTCGGGCAAGGCCATCAACCTCTATCTCGTCTCGACGATCACCTCGTCGTCCACGGCGGGCCTGACCATCCTGGGGGTCTCGGGCGGCATCGGTGGCCCGACGATCAACGGCACGGGAAGCAGCGGGCTCGTGTTCTCGAGCTTCAACAAGATGGCGACATTCAATCCGAGCTGCTCGCTCGGTTCCTGCCCGATCACCTCGCAGGAGAAATCGTTCGTCGACATGGGCTCGACGATCGCGCATGAGGCGGGCCATTACCTTGGGCTCAACCACCTGAGCGAGTCGTCGGGATCCACGCACGACCCGGTCCTGGATACTCCGGTCTGCACGACCAAGTCCGGAAACCCGAACTACATCACGACCACCTCGTGCCGGACCTTGGACTCGAGCACGCACCCGGTGACGGGCAACACCTGCTCCAGCCAGTGCGGAACCTACAGCACCGTGAGCGGGACCTACTGCCCGGCGGCGGTCGAATGCCAGTTCAACCACCTCATGTGGTGGCTGGCGAAGAACTTCACGCCCTCGACCGGCACGGGCGACGGCAACATCATCTCGTCCAACTCCAGCGTGCAGCTGAACTACAACGCCTTCGTCCAATGAGCCGCGCCCGACTCAATGCAGCCGTTGCAGCGATCTCGATCTGGGCCCTGCTCGCCGAGGGGGCGCCCGCGCGGGCGCGCTCGGAGGCGGAGCTTCGCGAGATCATCCAGGACGTTCTCGCCCAGCAGCACCCGCGCGAGGGGGCCGAGTGGTGGCGGAGCCTCGGGCCCGACGCGCCGAAGCTTCTGATCGCGATGTACCGCGAAAGCACCCATATCTACGAGCGCATGCGCCTGCTCCACGCCCTGGGCTGGTTCGACGACCCGAGCGCCGTCGAGTTCCTGAAGGCGGAGGCCCGGAAGACGGAGGAGGACGTGGTCCGCAACGCCGCCGTCCGCGCGGTGGCGACCTCGCAGGGCGCGCGCGAGGCGGACTGGGTCGGCGAGTTCCTGAAGCACGAGGATGCCGACACGCGCTACGCCGCGGCCGAGGCGCTCTCCGCCATGAACGACGCGGGCGCCACGCGCAAGGTCGAGAATCATCTCAGTCAGGAAAAGACCCCCTGGATCGGCGAGAAGCTGAGGAAGGCGCAGGCCCGCGCCGCGGCGGCCTCCGGGACGGCCGCGGTGGTCGAGCCCCCGGTCGACAACCAGAGGCAGGTGAAGCTCGACCAGCTCGCGCCGGAGCTCGCGGGCGTCTGGGAAGGTTTCAGGATCAGCGAGTCGAGATCGGGCGAGCTCGTGAGCGAGCGGATGGTGGTCGAGCTCTTCGCTCCCGCGGGGGCGGGGGAAAGCTGGAGCGGGCTCGTGCGCACGGGCCCCGCGGCTTCGAAGAGCGCGAAACTCGGAGAG
>CAYZKI010000201.1:0-6447 GCA_964478745.1 uncultured Bacteriovoracaceae bacterium | reverse complement strand
GAAAATTATTCCCTTCATCTCGCCCGCGTTCCCGGACTCCTGGACCGCGTGGGTCGACCAGACCATCCCGAACTTCGTGAAGAACCGGTTCGCCCCTCGCGAGTCCTGGAAAGGAAAACCCTTTACGCGCGAGGATGCCTTCTTCTTCTTCGACAGCATCGAGGAGCTCTCCGACCTCTTCACCGAGGAGCGGCCGCGGGCGATGCCGGAATACTTCCGCCATCCCAAGAATCGCTCGGCCTACCTTCTCTACTTCCTGCCCTTCCAGGCCGCGAAGTTCCTGACGCTCTTCCAGCTTCATGAAAAAGCCATCCAGGCCGCGCTCGAGCACGGACGGAAGACTGGCGTGTTCCGGCTGGCCGATCTCGGAAGCGGGCCGGGCACGGCGTCGTTCGCTCTCCTTCATCATCTCGCCTCGCGCGCGAAGTCCAAGCTCCCCGAGAAGATCGAGCTCATCTGGAACGACACGAACCGGCCCATCCTCGAGGACGGGAAGGCGCTGCTCGAGCAGGTACTGGAAACTCTCCCCGAGCTCAAGGGCCGCGTGGAGCTCAAGCTTCGCGCCGAGCCGTGGTGGAAGACCGCGGGCTTCCTCAAGGAGTCGGGGCCGACGTCGCTCGTGATCATGGGCCACGTCCTGAACGAGGCGCCGGACCGTTCGCCGGGAAGAGCGGGCGAGCCCGCGCTATCGCCCGCCACGCGATCGATCGCCGAGCTCATGGGCAACGCGAGCGGCGGCGGAGTGCTGATCGTCGAGCCCGCGGCGCGCGCGCCCTCGCAGAGGCTCTCGCGCCTTCGCGACGACGTGCTGGGATACATTTCCGAGGAGCGCGGCGAGGAGCTTCACGCGACCGCCATCTGGGGCCCTTGCCTGCACGCGCTCGCCTGCCCGCTCGCCGAGGGCCGCGACTGGTGCCACTTCTCGTCGCCCGCCGAGCTTCCCGGAAAGTGGTTCCGCGAGTTCTCCAAGGGCCTGGGCTCCGAGCGCAACTGGCTCAAGTTCTCCTACCTCTGGTTCGCGGCGCACGACCACCCGTCCGAGGTCGCCTCGCCCCTGCTCCGTCGCGTCGTCAGCGACCCGATCGGAGCGCGCGGCGGCTACGGGGGCCCGTCGACGATCCTGCTCTGCGAGCCGGGGGCGCCTCGCCGTCTCACCGGCGCGCGCGCTCATCGCGGCGATCTCATCGAGCTCCCGGGCAAGCCCGAGCCCCGGTAGCGTCCGCTCTTCCCGAGCTCGGTCTGATTTGGCTCAGTCGGCGCGCTTGCCTGAAACCGCGCCCCGCTTTCCGGCCTCATTCGATGCTCCGAGCGCTGCGCCCGCCTTGGGGTTCGAAGCGATATCCGCATTCGCTTGCCGAGGGGCCCCGAAGCTGGCGGAGGCCAGCTTGCCCTCCACATGAGCGATCAGATTCGCGGATGAATCCACCCCGCTCTCGCGGCAGGCGCCGCCCAGTCTGTCATACTCGCGAATGATGCGCGCGATCGCCGGAACCGATGCCGAGTAAAGGCATTCGAACCGCTCCGCAAGAGCCCGAAGGGTCCAGAGCTCGGAATCCTTCGCTCCCTTGGCCTGCTCGTGGGCTTCGCGCAGCATGCCTTGAGCGAACCTGAGATCAGCGACCCTCAACTCGGCGAAGCGCCGTTCGACTTCAGCCGTCGCTTGCGCGGCCTCTCGAACGCCCTCGGAGCGTTGCTGCCTCTCCCTCTGGAGGCCATACTCGAATGAGCCGAACGCTCCAGCCCCGAGCGCGCCGTTCACGCCTAGAGCGATCGCGGTCGGAACCCAGCCGACGAGAAACAACCCCGCCCCCAGGCCCAATACCGCGCCGCCAGCCGCCTTCTCGAGCACACTCCGGTTGTTAATGGGTTCCGACGGGGAGCTGAGCGAATGGAGCTCATGCACCCGGGAGACCTCGAGATCGAACGCCCGTTGGATCTCGAGGGAATAGGCCGCGGCGCAGGTCGAAGGCGCCTCGGGCTCCCGCGCATGAACACCGGGAACGAGCACCAGCTGCGCCGCCAGGACGAGCGCGGTGAATCGAGCGAGGAACGCCGCCAGGTTCGAAACGGAATGCCTTATTGCGATTGTCACGACGGCCTCCTTCAGAACGCGGTCCGCGTCAGCGGCGCATCCGAGCTGCTCACGCCAAATCGGACTTCATCGTCGGTCCTGGGCACGTCGCCCTTGGGGTTTTCGGCCACGTGGATCGTGGAGGAAAGCACGCGTGCGGCCCCGACGTCGCCGATGCGCGCCAAGACGTAGGCCCGAAGGTCGCGCTCATCGCGGACACCGAGGCCCTGGCAAGCGCCTCCCTCGCGGTCGAACTCGCGAAGCGCGAGCGCGATCCGCCCGACAGGCACCATCCGATCAGATCGGCTCATGGCATCCGAGAGAGCCTTGAGCGAAGGGAATTCACCGGCCGGAGCCCCCGCATTCCACTCACGCGCCTCGCGGAGCATCGCTTTCGCGTTCCGCAGGCTTTGAACGCGATCGGCGGCGTCCCGGGCTTCGCGCCTGATACCCGAGAGGGTGTCTTTCCTGAACTCGAGGTTTTCCTGATGAAGGGAGTATCCCCAGATCAGTCCGCCCCCCGCTCCGAGCAGGGCGCCCAGGCTGACCGTGATGGGCGTCATGATGTGCGGAACCGGGGTGAGCTCCCCCACGAGCAGCCCCACGCTCGCTCCGCTTCCCGCGCCGATCATCGCGGTCGCCCCGTATTGCGTGAAGATTGGAGCTGCAGTGAACTCCCTCCAGTCGCTCGCTCGCCGGGCCTCCCTGCCGTGAAACACTCGGATGGCCAGGGAATAAGATTCATCGCAGTTAGGCCCCGCGCTCTCGGCGAGCGAGCCGTGCGGTCCGGCCGCTGCCGCTATCGGCTCGCCCAGCGGGGCCGCGATCTGCAGGCAGAGGGCAAAAGTCAGGATTCGGGTGAAAAGGCGCGCATCAAAGCGAAACATGAGGTTCTCCTCGTTTCAAGCGCGACCTCCCGGAGGCGTTTCAACCTTCGAGCCAGGCCTAAGTGGCCGAATCCACGATCATGGGCCTATGCGGGACTGTATAATCCCTGAACACTCGTTTAGACTCGGAGTATGTCCTCAGACGTGGAAAAGAAGATCATCCTGATCGTCTCCTCGGACGAGAAGAAGCAGGCCCTGTTCTCGGACTACATCCGCAAGAACGTCAGCCAGGCCGCCGTTTATAGCGCCGCCGACGGAAGCGAGGCCTGGGGCAAGATCCTGCGCCACCCGCCGCATGTCGTGATCACCGACTCGACGCTTTCAAAGCTCGATACTCCGAGGCTCATCAAGACCATCATCGAGGAGCGGCACCTCAAGCAACTCGCGATCATCGTGTCGTCCCCGGTCCCGGAGGACGCGATGTTCCTGGACGAGCTCGTCACGCACCGTTTGCAGTACCTTTCGAGCGAGAGCGAGCACGTCTTCACCTCCTGCCTCTCGCGCGCGCTGACCTTCGCGTTCCAGAGAAGGAACCAGGAGTACAACCTGCGTTTCGTTCCCGCCGGCGACCGCCTGATCCGCGAGGGCGACAAGGCCGACTTCGTCTTCATCGTGAAGAAGGGCAACCTCAAGGCCACGCGCCTCATCGAGGGCCGGGAAGTCGAGCTCGGCACGATCAACGTCGGCGAGTTCGTCGGCGAGATGGCGTACATCAACGGCGAGCCCAGGAACGCCGACGTCTACGCCGTCACTCCGTGCGAGCTGATCGAGATCCCCATCGGCGCGCTCGACCACGTGCTGTACCGAAGGCCGGCCTGGTCGAAGGCCCTGCTCACGACGTTATCCAACCGCTTGAAGCAAGCGAACGCCGAGAAGGCGCCTGGCTAAAGGCTCAGAATCCTTTCCGCGAAATCACTCGCGTGCTGAACCGATCAAAACTGATCTCGCCATCCGCTATCGGGTATCCGGCTTTCGGGTTCGAACCGATATGAATGGTCGAGGAAAGCTGTCGAGCCGCATGAGTGTCCCCGAGCCGCGCGTACGCGTAGGATTTGACGTCGCGATCCGAAAGAACGGAAGCTCCGAGGCACGCGACCCCTTCGCGGTCCAGCTCACGCAGGGCCAGCGCGAGCTGACCAACCGGTACGTGCCGCTCGGGCCCGCTCATCGCGTCTGACAGACTTTTCAGCGACTGAAACGCATGCCCCGGCTTCTCCGGGGACCAGTCCCTGGCTTCCCGCAGGAGAGCCGCCGCTTCGCGAAGGCTGTCGGTGTTCGCCGCAAGGAGAGCACCTTCGACCCGGACGGCTTCCAGCTTCTTATCGAGAAGGCGCTTGTCGTATCGATAGTCCGTCACGGCCTTGTAGGTTCCGAGACCCGCTCCGTAGAGCGCGCCCCCCACCCCATACATCGCCTTGGGCACCGGGTGCAGGCCGCCGATGTGGCCAAGGATCGATCCCGATACCCAGGCCGTCATGACGATAGGAAAAGGATCGAGCCGGGGAGGCCTCGAGTTCGCCTCTCTCCACCGATAGCTGTTCCAAGCCTCTCTTTCCAATGACCCGCGAATCGCGCGCGCGTACGCCTCGCCGCAGCTCTTGGCGGTACGGTCGGGCAGCGGGCTCCGGACGGGACGAGGATCCTGGGCGAAAACATGAGACGGAAATGCAGCAAGCACGAAGCTCAGAAAGGACGCGGAGATGAACAGAAAAGGTCGCAGGCGGGTGAGGGACACGAAAACCTCGATTCTTGCGCGACCGATCCGGATCGGTTCAATTTCCAGGCCACGGAAAAAGTCCATGACTCCCGACAAGTCCGCGACCCTCGCTGCTCAGAATGTCTTCACCTGTCTACCCATGGACATTCGGATCCTGGGGCGATCAAGCCAGATCGATCCAGAAACGCTTCTTCGCGGGAAGCCCCGGAACCTCATGAGGCAGGATGTTTTCGAGCACCCCGCCGTTTTTCACGATAGTCTTCTCGGAGGCGAGATTATTCTCGTCGCACGTCAGCAGAAGGCGCCCGATCTCGCGGCACTTCGGAGTCTCGAGAATGAGCCGAAGCATCTCAGTCGCCACGCCCCTCCGGCGCCACGAGGGCCGCACGATATAACCGATGTGCCCGCCGTACTTGAGGAGTACCTCGGTCATCTCGTGCCGAAGCGAGATGCGCCCGACGACTTCGTCGTCGGCGGACACCGCCCAGTACACCGTGCCCGGCACCCAGCCTGCGGGCGGGTTCCTCTCCTTATCGAGCACGTGGCTGACGAACCCCGGAAAGTCGCGCTCCGGAAAGTCGGTGGGCACCTCCTCGCCGAGATAATTCCACGCGAGCTGATGGCGTTTTTCGGTCATCTCGCGAAGCCCGGCGAGGAACGAATCCCGATACCTCTCGTGCGGTCGAGCCAGGCGGATCTCACCCACGACCGATCCCCTTGATCATCAGCAGGCAAGGGTTGGCTTCGCCCCAAAGGGTCTTGAACTCCTCGACGGGCCTGAAGCCCATCGCGAGGTAGAACCGCCGGGTCTTCTCGTAATTCGGATCCGGCCGCGAAGGAGAAAGCGTCTTCACGGTCAGGAACTCGTGCCCGAGGTTGCGAAGGTAGCGCTCGGAAACCTCGACGAGCTTCCGCCCGACGCCCGACCGATGAAATTCCGGGTGAACGGCCATGACATGGACCTCGCCCGTGAACTCGTTATGCGGATTCAACGAAACGAATCCAACCGCGCGCCCGTCCGCGAACGCGACGAACATGGGCATCCGCTCGACAGAAGACACGTAATCGCGAATCGCGCTCTCGATCCCGAACCACGCCGGCAAAGAGCGAAGCAACCCCTCGCAAACCGCCCCGCGCCCCGCAAAAACCTCCCGAACTTCGAAAGCCATCACAGAACCCATTTACCACACCCGAATCCCCGCTCCTCGCTCCGTCCCCTCTTCTCCGAGCGTCGCAAACCCCAGCCGCTGCCCTCGAGGCCAGGATGGCCGAGCCGGCACATGGATGGGCGCCACGTTTCTTCGGGACGGGAAAACAAAAAGAGTTCCGGGTGGCCCCTTGCGGGGCCACCGGATCTAGGCAGGCTCGAAATGAATTGTAGGCAGAAATTTGTGACGTGAATTCTTCAGCCGCCCCCGCAACATACGTTCAGCTACACTCGGTGCCGAAGAACTTGGCGGGCATTAGTGCAGAGGGTGTGCCAGCGAGCGGGTATCGGAAATTTTTTTTCGAGAAAGCCAAGGACTCCGCGCACTCATGCCTGTCGCGCCGCTCTTGGAGCCAAAAGTCAGGTACTTGTGAAGCAGGCGCATTTTGGCGTCCGGGCCTCAACCGAATCGGAACCAAGCCTGAGTATTCGCGAAGGATCTTGTGTTGCAATCGTGCTGTTGCAAATCGCCAAGATCTCCCCGAAATGCCCCATTCAGTGTCGATTTGCGCCCGCCTTTTAGCGGCCTTTCTGGATCAGAATGCCCCAGAATCCGTCGCCGAAG
>CAYZKI010000200.1:0-6466 GCA_964478745.1 uncultured Bacteriovoracaceae bacterium | reverse complement strand
TACGACGCGAAATACAGCCAGCGGGAAGAACAACGCCGAGCTGTGCAGCGCGCAGGTCGAGATCGCGAGCCATGGAGTCCGCTTCACCAACAACGTGTCGAAGTTCTCACCCTGCGGCACGGCGCTGCACTCGAACAAGTGGAATAACCTCCAGGTCCGCCGCAACTCGCTCGCCTTCAACGGCTTCCATCACAACGCCTGGGGCGACGGCTACACGATGGGGAACTCCTCAGACTCCGACTTCATCGAGAACGAGTTCATCGACAACACCGACGTCCAGTTCATGATCGGCGGCTGCGTGCGCTGCCGGATCCAGGACAACGTGTTCCTTCACACCCGCTCGTTCTCGGGGGCGTCGTTCGGCGAACTGATGCTCGCGTCGATGGAGCTCGGCGCCGGCATGTACACGGGCAGCGACATTTCCCGCAACCGGATCGACTGCGGGCCTGAAAAGCGCTGCGGCTTCGGGCTCTATTTCGGGAACGAAGCGTGGGTTCCCTGGGCGACGTTCCAGGCAGGCCTCGCCGCCGGCTTCCGCCTGGGAGGCGGCGACATCCACGACAATCTCGTCATGAACGCGCAGCAGGGCGTGAACATCGGCCGCCACACGGATATGGTGAGGATCTACAACAACGTCGCCACCCAGTCCGGCGGAACCTTCACCAGCTCGTGCGGACAGCGCCAGACGTATCATTTCAACATGACCCCGGACGCCCACCTGCTGCTGGATCGCACGCCGGACCGCATCCCCGCGGGATGGTTCTTCCGCGAGGACTGGATCGATTGCTATCCCAACGCGTGGCAATCTCCCTACGGCACGCATGACCCATCCGAAGCGTTCCTCTCCGGCCCTGGCGGCCAGCTCGGCGCGGCTGAAGCCGGCGTCGAAGCCCTGGGCTGCACGACCGGCGCCGCCGGCAACTGCGCCGTCAACGTGATCTGGGCGGCGCCGGGGAAGCCCGCGCAGGGACTCTGGATGAAGCCGGAATCGGCGGGGTTCGAGGCCGCCGCGCGCGTCTGCGTGGGGCAGGAAACCCATTGCACGGTGATCCTGCCGAGGGGCACCTACCAGGTCGGGGTCCTCGAGAACGGAGCCGACCTCTCGTCCCGGCTGCTGGCGCTGACCACGGTCACCGTTAACTGAGAATCCGCGCTCCCCGGCTCACCGCGCACTGATAACGCTAAAGCTTCGAGCCGCAGTGTTTGCAGAATCTTGCATCGAAGTCGTGGCCCTCGTGCCCGCAGGAAGGGCACGACTGCCTCGAGATCTCCGACAGGCGCGAGGCCTTGGCGATCTCCGTCGTCACGATGCCCGTGGGCACGGCGATGATCCCGTAGCCCAGGATCATCAGCCCGGACGCGAGCGTCTGGCCGAGCGGCGTGCGCGGGGCGATGTCGCCGTAACCGACCGTCGTCATCGTCACGATCGCCCAGTACATCGAGACGGGAATGCTCGTGAAACCCGTCTCCGGCCCTTCGACCAGGTACATCACCGCGCCCATCGTCACGACCACCGCCACCACCGCGAGCAGGAAGACGGAGATCTTCGCGCGGCTCGCGCTGAGCGCGCCGTAGAGCATCTGCGCCTCGCCGAGGTACTGGCCGAGCTTGAAGATGCGGAAGACGCGAAGCAGCCGGAAAGTCCTCACCGCCAGGAACGACTGCGCCCCCGGGAAAAGCACGCTCAGGTACGTCGGGACGATCGCGACCAGGTCGATCAGCCCGTAGAAGCTGAAGACGTAGCGCAACGGCTTTTCCACGGCGATGAGCCGCAGGATGTACTCGAGCGTGAACAGCCCGGTGAAGAACCACTCCGCGACGTCGAGCTCGCGGGCGTACCGCGCGTGGATCGAGCCGACGCTGTCGATGCTCACCAGCGCGATGCTGATCAGGACGCACCAGAGAAGCGCGACGTCGAAGGCCCGGCCCGCGCGCGTATCCGCCTCGAAGATGATCTCGTGCAGCCTGCGCCGGAACCTGTTCATTCCGGCATACTACCCGGAAAGCCCGGGCTTCGCACCCCTACAGGCGCCCCGCGCGGGAGAAGGTCTCGTGCAGAGGGCCGCTCGAGCCGAACTCGGAATGCGCCGCGCGGAAGAACCGGTAGGTGGTGGAGCGCCCGAACCGGTCGTCGATCACCACCTGCCCCGTCACGATCCCGCGGATCCGGCTCTTCCGGCTCTCCCAGAAGAAATCGAGGTCGATGCGATGCGTGCCGTTCACGGTGGGCCCGAGGTCGGCGATCTGCTGGTCCACGATCTTGGTGTCGTTCAGGTAGACGCGCACGCGCGAAACCGCCTGTCCCTGCACCTCGAGGTCCCGCTCGTCGATGCGGGGGCTCGACGGGAGCGCGAGCAGCGTCGGCCGTGCCGGCATGGGCGGGACCACGTGGGCATCGAGCTCATACTGCGGCATCTGGCAGGCCTTCAGCGACCGCTCCACCATGCAGGCCTTGTGCGAATCCGCGACCACGTTCAGCGCTTCCTCGAGCTGGTCGGCCACCCGCGTGAAGCCGGCGACCTGGGTCGTGGTCAGGCCCGCGTGCCTGGGATCCTCGGGCATGAGAAGGTGCCGGATGTCGTCGAGCTTCGCGTCGAGCTCCCCGTAGTGATCGGCCAGGATCCCCAGCCTCTTCTGCCGGCGATGCTCCCAGACGAACTTGCCCGGCGTGATGCCGAAACCGAAGGGCGCCGCGTAGAAGCCGATCGGCGCGGGATTGGCCGCGGTGAACGTCTTCATGAACTGTCCGACGGCTGCCTCGATCTTGTCGAGCGAGTCGGGCTGCAAGGTCATCAGCCTCACCATGTCCGCGAGCGACGAGATCCCCTCCCCGCCCGTCGATATCACCTGGGTGCGGACCGAGTTCGACGCGTGCGAGCGCTCCATCTGGTCCTGGAACTTGCTCTTCAGCGTCGCCGACGCGACCTCGCCCCGCGCCTCGAACCCCGCCTCGACCGTGATCTTGTTCTTCTGCTCCTCGGTGAGGTTCGTCAGGGTCACGAAGACCGCGATCATGGCCCCGCGGCGGATCATCCGCACTAGATGCGTGCCGCACTCCTTCTCGAAATCCTCGGGCCGGGTCTTCCAGAGCGACTCCGCGTAAGGAGTGAGCTTCGGCTGGTCCATGAGCATGCGGCCGTACTCCGACTGCGCCAGGACCATCAAGGTCACCGAGTCCGACTTGAACATCCTTTCGGTGTCGAGCTGGAGGCCGGCGTTCGCCTTCGAGGTCAGGTAGCTCGCCTCGATCTTCACGTCGATCCCCATGATGCTCTTGAGCTTGCTCGAGCTGCTCACGAAGTAGGTGTTCATCGTCGTGCTGAGGGCGGCGCTCTCCCCGGGAGCGGGCACCGCGGTGAAGTCCACGCATTTCAGCTTCGCCTCGCTCATATTGCTCGGGGTGAAGCCTCCTCCCAGCGTGAGGATGCTGCGCGGGTGGTAGCTGTAGTACTCCTCCTCCGCGCGGGCATGGTTCAAGGTCGAAGCCGACAGGGCGGCGAGCCCCGCTCCGGCGATGATGACTCTCTGGATTCCGCTCATTTTACTTCTCCTTTATGTGTGTTCGTTTCGGTTCTTCCCGGCGCCTCAGTACGGCGTGTCCCGGCTCTCCCAGACCGCGCGGATCCCGCCCGCGTCCGAGCTCGTCCAGGTCACGCGGTGGTACTTCGCGTTCCCCGCGAGGTACTCCTCCTCGAGCACGGCCGCCGGAAGCTGCGCCGCGATCCGGTCGAGGAACGCGGTGTCCATGCACTCGCGCCCGGAGCGCTGGAACTCGGCGATCTTGTTCGGATCGACGGTCAGGTCCGCGGCGGCGATGATGCCCGGGAACCTGCCGTTCTGGCGGGCCGCGCGGATCTCGACGAACACGACGTCCTCGGCTCCGGGGCGCGCCGCGCGCCGGATCTCGCCGTCACGCTTCCTCTTCGCCATGAACGTCCCGTAGTCCTCGAGCGTGTAGAAGAGCTGGTTCGGGTCGAGCCGGGTCCGGTGCAGGACCGAGTGGTAGTTCCTCTCCCACTCGCCGAAGACCTGCTCGACGCAGCTCGCGGCGATAGCCCTGTGCTGGCGGTCCAGCTGGAGCGCGTGGTTGATGGCGTATCCGTACTCGTTCTTCATCGAGCTCAGCGCCGCGTCGGCGATCCGCTCGGGATGCCTCGTGACCGGGATGATCTTCCCGTCCCCGCGGACCTCCCACATCTGCGTGACCGTCGAGCTGTCGAACGGGCCGCGCACGTTCACCTCGACCGCCACCACCATCGATGCCACCTTGCCCGCCAGGTACACGGGGTCGGACACCTGCACGCGGGCGTTGGCCGTGAAGCCGAGCTTCGTGTCCAGGCGCGCGGGCACCACCATGACGTTGGCGATGTGCTTTCCGCCGCTCGGTCCCTTCGCTCCGTACAGGAAGCTCAGCTGGATCCTCGTCTTGAACAGCGAGATGCCGATGATGTTGCGGTAATCAAGCTCGAAGGCGCTGCTGTTCGTGCCGCACCAGTCGTCGAGCTTCATCGGGTCGTTGTACCCGCTCGGAAGCGCGTGCGCCTTGACCTTGTCGAAGTCGACCGTGACCGGCCGCTGGTTGTTGACGATCAGGTCCCAGAGCTTCTCGCCGATGTTCGCGAGCCCTCCCGACCGCATGGGCAGCCCCTCGTCGGGATCGGCGCCTCCGGAGAGCTCCGAGGACATCGCCGGCCGCGGCTCGCAGCGGGTCGGGGCGGCGATGTCGCTCCGGGTGACCTGCAGGATCGATCCCGCCGTCGAGTTGGGATCGTTGGCCGAGGCCGTCGATGCCAGGGTGGCGGCGGCGACCAGGCCCAGGAAAACGTGGAAGGGCTTATTCGACTGCATTGTGAGCTCCTTGTGAGTAAAGACCGTGAATGAACTTGAACCAGGCGTCGACGGAACCGGGGTTGGCGCTCAGGGCCGCGAAGGCCTGCGAAAGCGCCCCGCTCTGGAAGTGCGAGGCGTAGGGCCACACTCCCGTCCTGGGCTGGCCGCTCACGCGGCCCTGTCCGCAGTAGTACTCGGCGAACTTGCCCTGGTAGAAGTCGACGGCGCGGTTGATCCCGAGGCCGCTGTGCACCGGGACGGTGGCGTACTTGAACAGGGGCATGCGGCCCGCCTGGATCGAGCGGGACTTCGCCTCGGTTCGCAGGAACGCGAGCAGCTCCTTGGTCAGCGCCTTGCGATCGGCTTCCTTGAGCGCGTCCGAGCGAAGCTTCTCGATGCCCTCGCCGAACGCCTTCACGCGGCCGCGCGGGATGTCCGAGCCGAAGCCCGTGCCTTCGCACACGAAAGGAAGGTGCAGGACCTCGTAGCGGTTCTGGAATCTGGAATACGCGTCCGCGTAGGCCGAGTAGTTCAGGTCCATCACGTAGAACCAGCCCTGCCCGTCGGCCGCCATGTCCAGGAAATAGTCGTAAGGAATGGCGTAGTAGCCCGGAAGGTTTAGGCTGGGGTGAAGCCGGTAGCGGAACGAGTTGAGCGCCTTCTCGACGTCGCTCGGGAACGGCCCGTATCCGGAAGCTTTCACGTAGGCCGCCGAGTTCCACGAGTTCCGGACGATCAGCGCGCCCGGCACCCGGTAGCCGTGATCGGCATAGAGGGCGTCGTCGAACCCCACCACCGCCATCGCGTGCGTGGTCTTGTCGGCGAGCTTCCTGCCCATCTTCGCTTCCATGTCCGCCTTGCGGTACGGTTTGCTGATCAGGCCGGTGAGCTGGTTGAAGTTCGGATCGAACATCAGCGCTCCGTGCATGCTCACGGTCACCGCCTTGCCCGCGGCGACCTCGGCCTTCAGGCGGTTGAGGTCCCCGCTGTTGCTGTGGCCGGGCTTGAAAGTCAGCGGGGTTCTCGTGAAGCCCAGGCTGTTGATCGTCGGGAACTCCGGATCGATGATCGCCGCTTCGCTCACCGACGGGCGGATGCCCGTTCCGCTCGGGTTGAATCCCTCGCCGACCTCGGGCCACATGTAGTCAGGCACGAAATCCCCGGCGCTGGCCACGAGCTGCCGGTCGGCGTCCGTGATCTTCTGCATCACGTCCGGATTCTTGCTCAGGTCCTCGCCGGCCCAGGTCTTCACGTGGCGGTAGAACGGACTCAGCCTCACGGGCAGGTTCTTCGAGGAGAACACGCTCTCGAGAGCGGCCACCTCGGCCTCCGACTGGCACGAGCCGACGTTGCCCTGGTTCGTGCCGAGCAGGCGGGACTGGGGGTTCGGGCGGTAGTAGTCCGCCGCGGTCGCGTTGACGGCCAGGGCGGCGTTCGCGGCGAAGACCGCGATTTTCCAATTGAGCGTTTTCACTTCAAACTCCTTTTCTTTCTCTTTCTCGTTCAGGGTTATTGTTCACAGGTCGCAAGAAAGCTGAACGCGGTCGCCCGCTCGCACATCTCGTAGTGGAGGTCGGTCGGGATGCGGTCGAGGATCGCGCGCACCTTCGACGGCCGCGTCCGGACGAGCTCGGCC
>CAYZKI010000199.1:0-6498 GCA_964478745.1 uncultured Bacteriovoracaceae bacterium | reverse complement strand
ACCACGACCCGGCGACTTGGGGAAAGTACGATTCCGAGAGCGGCGACGTGGAGAAGTCGAGCACCGCCAGCGACATCAACTGCTACCAGACGAACCGGGTGACGCCAGCTCCGTGCGTCGCCCAGATCACGATGTATGAGCGGTACAATCCCGAAGCCTGGAGCCGCAACCCGATCACCCAATCGAACATGGGGACGATCGATCCCTCGACGACGTGGTACTTCACGAACATCCCGACCGCGGGCACCGACGCGAATCCGGCCTCAGTGGGCTTCCACACGCGCCTCTATATGGAGAATCCGAACGCGGTCGATGCGACGGTCACTCTCTATTGGCGAAACGCGAACGGCCAGCTCTGGGCGGGAAGCCCGAACTCGGGCGTGATCCGCGCCAACTCGCGCAAGATGTACGACGCGAACTTCGGCTCCCATGCCGGGGACCTCAGGCCCGCTCCCCAGGGACAAGGAGGCGGGACGCTGTCGCTCGAGGTTCGCTCGAGCGCTCCGATCGCGATCACGAAGATCCTCTATTGGAACCGGGATTCGCGGTGGACCGAGGGGGCGATGTCGATCGGTTCTTCCCAGGGAGCGAGAAACCTCTACTTCCCCGGGGGCGACGCCTCGCCTGACCGCAGCTCCTACATTCACCTCATGAACACGAGTGATCAGCCCGCCGACGTTTCCATCGCGGCATACGGGCCCATGGGGCTTCTCTATCCGGGAGGGTGGAAGTCCCTCGGAACGATCCCTGGAAAAGGGGTCCGCGAGCTCTTCATGGGCGGCCCCTGGATGGGCTGGGACCTCCTGTCGGGGCATCGTGGGAGCTACGCCGTGCAGATCTCATCCACGCAGCCCCTCGCCGGCGAGATGTCGCATTTCTACGAATGGAGCAGCAACTACCACGCGGGACGCGTCGAAATGTGGCGCGCGGGCGACGTCACCGAGGCGATCGAGATCGTTCCCGACGGCGTGTTGACCCAGTTCAGGTAAGAGAGCCGAGGTATACAGAATGTCTCTGACGACGCATGCGACCCTAGCTCTGATGGCGGTTTGGACGTTGATCGGCGCGCCAGCGCCCCTGAAGGCCGCGGACGACTGCGTCTGCAAGGTCGAGGGGAAGGCGATCAAGTACGACTGCGGCGAGTACAACGACTGCTACTGGACCTGCCAGCGCACCTTCGGGGAACGCGAGCAGCGCCCGCCTTGCGATGACGAGTGCGGGAAGTGCGGCAGTCGGGACATCCAGAAGGGCGTCGTGAAAGACATGAGCACGGGCTCCCAGGGCAAGAGCCCGAACCAGAATCAGAACAACATCAAGAAGTAGCGTTCCTCGTGTCCTGGCTGGTTTTAGCGCTGATGATCCATGCCTTCGTGCCCGCGGCCATCGCCGACGACGCGGGCAGAGCTGGGAAGCGCGCGCTCGATGCGATCGAGCGGCATTGCGTCCGGTGCCACGGGCGCGTGAGTCCCGCATCGGGCGGATTGGACTACATTCTCGACGTGCCCAGAATGATCCGGAACGGATTGATCGTGCCAGGCGAGCCGTTTCGCTCCGAGCTGTTCAAGAGAATGGTGGACGGGACGATGCCTCGCGGCTCCCGGGGCGACTACGGGGAGAGCGACGTCGCCGCCGTACGGGAGTGGATCGCGAAGGGCGCGGCGCCTCTTCCCGCGACTCCCGAGTCGATCGCGCGCACCGCGCCCCGGCCGGTGCCTGAGCGGGAATGGGTCGCCGCTATCGAGGAGGATCTTCGGGATGCGGGCGCGTCGGAGAGGAAGGATTACCGGTATCTCGAGCTGGCATCGTGGGCGAACCTCGGCCTGTCCGATCGCCGTCGAAAGCAGGGAGTTCAGGCCGTCAACAAGCGGATCAACAGCCTGTCCTGGTCGAAGAAGCTCGTCAGGGCGGAGCAGCTCGGCCCCCAAGGCGTGCTTCTCAGGCTGAATCTCCGGGCGCTCGGCTGGAGGAACTCGAGTTTTCAAGCCCTCGCGGCGCGGGCGCCGAAGTACGCGGCCTCGACTGAACAGGCCCTCGAGGCGCTTCGGTCGGTGGTGCCGGAGAGCGGAAAGATTGTCGTGCCCGGAGAATGGTTTCTTTCCGAAGCGAGCAGGGCGCCCCACTACTACGACTTCCTGGAGCTTCCGGCTACGCTGGCCGAGCTGGAAAGCAGGCTCGGCGTCGATTCCACCCGGAACACCCGGGCCGGAAAAGTGATCCGCGCCGGTCTCCAGATCTCCTTCGCCTCGAAGTTCAATCGTGTCGTCGAGCGCCAGGCGCTTCCCGGGGGAGGGGCCTATTGGAAGACCTTCAACTTCGATGGGAGGACCGGAGCGCGCAGCATCCTCGAGCGGCCGCTCGGTCCCCCGAGCTATGGCTTTCCGGAGGCGCGGTCGTTCCTGAGCGCGGGAAGCGAGGCGATCTTCGACCTGCCGAACGGCATGCACGGCTACTTCGTGGCTGACGAAGCGGGCCGTCGGAAGGATCGGATCGCGCCCGAGGTCGCGATCGACCCCGAGAAGAATCGCGGCTTCGTGGTGGTCGTTTCCTGCTTCTCCTGTCACGGCGCCGGGATGAACTCGGGCTTCGACGTCATCGCTTCCGGTGCTCACGGCGCGCACACCGCGGTTCAGGCGCTTTACCCCGGGCAGAAGAAGTTCGACGAAGCGATTCTCTCCGACAACGTTCTATTCGAGAAGGCGCTGCGGAAACTGGGCATCGACCCCAGGGACCCGGAGCCGATTTCCACTGTCGCGGGATGGATCGGAAGCCCCGGTAATCCGTAGGTCTTGGGCTGATCTTGAAGATTTCCTGTTTGGGCGCCCATTTACTGGGTGGTAACAGGAAACGCGCGCTGTCGCATGAACCGCCTTGTTACCCTGGCCGGCAAGACGTAACCCGGAGGGACGGCTGTGGTTCAGGGCGGGTTCCCGATTGGACGGGCCCGCTTTTCGTGTCAGGGAGACCGCTGAAATGGAAGTCCGCATCCGCGTTGCCGTAATCATGGCTCTTGCTCTCGCGGCGTCGCTTTTCTTCGTCGCGCCCGCGATCGAGCCCGCCGCCCTTCACGCCTCGAGCCCGATCACCGCCGAAACCCAGGAGCTTCTCGACATCGCGATATCGCGAACGAAGCCGATGAGCGTGACGCGCATCCGGGAGCTGATCTCCCAGGGGGCCGACGTCAACGGGCGCGGGCCGGGCGGGGTCACCCCGTTGATCTACGCCGTCGAGACCTACGGCTATCAGACCGACGACACGCTTCGAAAGGCCACCAGGGAGGCGATCGAGGAGCTGCTCAGGTCCGGAGCCGACGTCAGCGCGCAGGACGGCCGCGGCCTGAACGCGATGCTCTATCCGTTGAACTACGGGCAGCCCGCCAAGGTCGAAGACGTGGTCAGGCTCCTGCTCGCCAGGAACCCGGATCTGGGGCGCGCCGGGCACGACGACCGAATCGCTCCGATCCACATGCTCGCGCGCTCCCGCTACGAGAACGCGTGGGTGCTCCGGGAAGTCCTCGGCGATCCCGCCCGATTCAACGTCGACCTGACGGCCAGGAGCGTTCAGGGATACAGCGTGTTTCACTTCGGAGCGACGCGCGGGTTGAATCCCGCCGACGGATCCATCCGTATCAAGGAGCTCGCTGACCGGCTGGGTCCCGCCGGGACGGAGGCCCTGATCGACTCCCCCGACGAGACCGGAGCCGCCCCTTTGGTCTGGGCGATCTCCACGCGGACACGCGATGCGGTCGAGTACCTGTTGAAGAACTATCCCAAGATCGACGTGAACCGGGAGACGACCGAAGGCGAAAGACCGCTGGATATCGCCCTTCGCCTGGGGGCTACCGACATCGCGGCCCTTCTGAGCGCCCACGGCGCGACGACGGCGCCAGTTCCCGCA
Source organism: uncultured Bacteriovoracaceae bacterium (assembly GCA_964478745.1). GTDB lineage: Bacteria > Bdellovibrionota > UBA1018 > UBA1018 > UBA1018 > CAYZKI01. The sequence goes on along the minus strand of CAYZKI010000199.1, from coordinate 2,604 downwards.
GGGATCACCTGCACGGAGGCCAACGCGGGGCCGATCTCCGTGAGCAAGCTGAACGCGATCCTTGCCGCATGCGGCTCCCGGATCCGCGCCCTCGAGGATCTTCTGCCGCTGCTTCCGAAGACGCTCCGGTCCCGGTACGCGCTTTCATACTTCAGCCGCAGCGCCCAGCGCTCGAGTTTCGAGAATCCCCGGGCCATCCTTTTCGAGCGCGACGCCAAGACCATCGTGGCATTCAACGGCTCCCCGGCGCACACGGGATTCGGAAGCCTCGAGGTCATGACGGTGAATCCGGCCACGAAGACGCTCGAGCTCTACGACTACGACTTCAGCGCGACGCCTTCGACCGGAAAGGTGAAGGTCGAGGGGCCCAATCCGCCCCGATGCCTCCGTTGCCACGGGCAGACGCCGCACCCGAACTGGGAGTTCTGGACGGGCTGGCCCGGCATGTATTTCGGCGACATGTTGAACCTGTATCCGACCGAGAAGGCCTACTACGAATCCTATCTCGCGAACGCGAAGGCCCATCCGCGATACCGGCACCTTCTGCCTCTGACGCTCCAGCCCGAGGAGTACGAATGGGGCGTCAGCGATTTCCTGATCCCGGGCGTGAGCTACAACTTCGCCCTCAACAAGATGGACGGAGTGGTTCACGCGATCAATGCTCCGAGGATCGCGGCGGAGATCGGCTCGGAACCTCGCCTCAGGCCCTATCGCTACGCGATTCTCGGCGCGCTTTCCTGCGGCGACAAGGCGGAGGACTATCTCCCGGCGGGACACGCGCTTCCCTCCGGTCGCCCTCGCTCGGACATCGAGGCGCAGCTCAAGAGCGAGGCTGACGCGCATTCGGCCGCGATCGAGACGTTCCAGGACTCGGTCCTTCCGGGCGGGTTCCAGGGCCGTTATAATTTAGAGACGAGGAATGGAGCGACTCTCGGACTGAATCCGGACGTCTATCGAAGGCAATTCGAGCAGGTTCGCGCCGCGAACTTGATGTTCCTGATCGAGGGCGTGCTGGGCCAAGGCGCCATGTCGGAATGGAGCATGGTGTTCGCTCCGCGCCGGAATCACGTGTTCTCGAACCTTGGATCAGTTGAGGCCTTCGCGTGGAGGCGCCTGTTGGACCCGGTGACCGACGCCGACCTCTGGCCTCATTACGAGAAGGCGTTCGCCAAGATGAAGGGAAGGGACAGGCTTTCCGCGTTCTTTTACAAGGCAAACGACCCGAATGGGCCGCAAGTCTGCGCGACGCTCAGACAGAAGAGCCTGAGCGCGCTCCCCTGAGGGGTCAGCGACGGATGCACTCGCCCGAATAAAAGGTCCAGCTGTCCGACCAGGTCGGAGACGGGGTGGATCCGTTGTTGATCCTGACGAGAGCCATCCCTGATCCCGAGGACACGAACATCAGCGTGTCTTCGTACTTGCCGCGAGTGGCCCAGTACTGATGAAGAGCCGGCCCGGCATGTCCGAAGGCACCCTGCGTGACTCCAGCCACGAAGGGACAGGTCACTTGAAGCTCCGTGCAGATCTTCGGGTCCTGAACGGCGAGAATGGTGCTCGAGGAAAGGTAGCCTGACACGAAGTCGGAGACCTGGAACATGACGACTGCCTGCCGGTGGGAGGCGGAGGTGCATGTCCAATGGGTTCGGGTTCGTTCCTTCATCAGGGCGGCGAGGAGGGCCTGATTCTCCTTCTCGGTCACGGAGGCGCGCGAGGTCAGCGGGGCCAGAATGATCGCGATGACAAGTCCGAATAATTTCATGATGCGACGTATAAAAGACCCAGGAGGCGCTGTCACGCCAAAAGTAGCCGAAATTGGGCCCTTCGGCCTTATTCGGAAGCGGTGCCTTGGCTCGCGAGCATGCGGTCGATCGGGCCGAGCTTCACGTACTGCTTGTACTGCTTCTCGCTGATGTATTCATGCGCCAACATGTCGCCGAGGATGCGACGGATCTTCTTGCGCTTGGAATGAGTCAGGTTTTTGTTCTGAACCACGGAGTAGTGGTAGCGCTTGGGCGACGGAAGCAGCACGGCCAGGAACGCGCCCTCGAGCGCGTTCATCTCCGCGGGAGTCTTCTTGAAGTAATGCTCGGTCGCGGCGTCGACCCCGAAAATGTCGGGCCCGAACTCGGCCAGGTTCAGATAGACCTCGAGGATCTCGTTCTTGGAGAACGCGGATTCGAGCCTTCGGGTGACGATCAGCTCCTTTACCTTGCGAATGACGCTCTTCTCGTTCGTCAGGAAAAGGTTCTTGGTGACCTGCTGGCTGATGGTGCTGCCGCCGAAGGCCGCTTCGCGCTTGCGGAGGTTCTCGGCGATCGAGGCCATGATCGCTTCGTACTCGATCCCGCCGTGCTCGAAGAAACCCGCGTCTTCGCTCATGACGATACTGAAGAGCAGGTCGCGGCTGACCTCCTTGATGGGAACCCAGCGGTGCTTCTTCGACTTGTCCTCGAGCCGCGCGGTGACGCGGGTGACGGCCTGTGCCTTGAGCTTCGCGAAGTCCCAGCTCCTGAGCTCGGGAAGAGAGTTGAAGAAGAAATAGGTGCCTCCCGCCGCGATGCCGGTCACCAGCAGGACTTGGAGCCCGAGGATGAAGCAGAGGAG
>CAYZKI010000198.1:2336-6545 GCA_964478745.1 uncultured Bacteriovoracaceae bacterium | reverse complement strand
CGAAAGAATGGTGCGCGCCGAGCAGCAGGCGCGCGAGACCGAGCGCGCCCTCTCGCAGAACGTCGACTACGTGCGCGAGGAGTACGCCAATCGCCTCGAGGCCGAGGAAGCGCGCCACGAAGCCGCGTACGAAGCCGCGAAGAACAAGGGCTACGAGCGCCTGCGCGAGCTGCGCCGCGAGCAGGAAAAGGAAGCGCAGCAGGTGCGCCGCGAGGGCGAGCGCGATCTCGCGACCGCGAAGAGCTACTATCGCGACTCCCTCTACAAGACCATGACCGACGGCGACCAGAAGCTGCGCGAGGCTCAGAACCAGCACGCGCGCGCCATGAATCACGAGGAGCGCATGAGCGCCGCCGTGGGCGATTCGATCAAGACCGAGAACCAGCGGAAGCTCGAGTACCTGAAGGAGACCGAGGAAGCCAAGTACAACTCGGTGATGGAAGCCTCGCACGGCGAGTTCAAGCAGATGCGCGAAACGTCGCAGGCCGCTCGCGAAAAGAGCCGCCAGGACTTCGAGAAGAAGTTCCAGGGGCAGATCGAGGAGCAGAACTCGACGCTGAACGAGATCAACCGGCGCGGCTCCGAGCAGGTCACGAGCGTCAGGCTCGATACGGCCCACAAGCTCGCCGCGTACGAGGACCGCCAGTCGGACCCCTTCTACAAGCTCCTGGACCTCAAGGCCGAGCTCCATGACGTGGGCGACTCTTACGTGCTCACGGCCAGGATCCCGCAACATGAGCAGCAGAAGGTGAACGTCTCTCTCAAGGGCAACAATCAGCTGGTGATCTCAGGCTACCGGCGCAACGAGGAAAAGGTCGAGGTGGGCCCGGGACGCAGCCGCGGCACCGCATCCCACCAGTCCTACTCGGAGAGCTTCCCTCTCACCTGGCCGGTCGAGGCGAAGAAGCTCGAGAAGTACTTCGACGGCGACGAGCTCATCGTGAAGCTCCCGAAGAAGGCCGAGCACTCCATTCACAACGTCTACGAGAGCAAGCCCGCTCCGGAGCGCGCGCGCGTTCAGAGGCCGAAGTTCCCGGACAACCTTCCGAACACGACGAACAACGTGGCGCCGAGCGAGAACGACCCGACGCTCGCGAACTCCCAGGGCGCATCGAAGAAGAGCCAGAAGACGCTGGTCTAGGCGGGGCCTGGCGGCGGAACCTTACTCGTCGCCCTTGGAGAGCTCTTCGAGCTCCTGGAGCATGAACTTCAGGCGCGAATGAAGGTCATTCAGCTCCTTGAGGTTCTGCTTCAGGCTCTCGATCGCGGGGCCGCGCGCCTGCATCGGGCGCACCGAAGCCGCGGCTTCCGCCGTCTCGATGCGCTTGCCGATGAACTCGGTCGGGGTGAACGCGGCGAAGGTCGGCGCGTTCAGGTCGTCGACCTTGAGGATCTGGCCTGTGGTCAGGCCCGGACGAACGCCCGTGACGGCGTCGGGAGCCTGTTTCGCGGCTTCTTTGCCCTTGCGATAGAGCTCATGGAAATTCTTGTAGATGAAAGTGATCTTCTGGGACTTATCGCGGGTGGCGGACATGGGAACTACCTCTCTTCTCTTCACTCAACTGGAGCTTGGTCTCAGCTTCTGCTTCGTACTCACTTGGGCTTCCGGCCCATGTCCGCTTAGAGAGCAATCGAAGTGCCAGTCATAACGCCATGCGATGCGCCTTTGCGTCTCCGATTTAATCCTGATCTATCCAGTACTTACGGTGCCGCTTCCGCCCCGGGTGCGCCCTGGCCCTGGCTAATCCCTGGACACCTGTCTGGGGGGACTGGGTCACCGGTGACCCACCCCCTTCTCGCCCCCGGGGAAAGGAGTAGAATTGAATGATGGTCCCACAAGCCGAAAACCTCTCCCATCAGGACGCCCTGAGCCGCGTGTACGCGGGCCGGGTGATGCGCAAGGACGGGTACTGCGAGATCCCGACCGCCGCGTTCGTCACGAAGATCGACGTGGGCATGGCCCCGCTTCCGTCCATCGCGGTCTTCGTGCCCGTCCAGGACACCGAGGGCTTCCGCATGCTGAAAAGCGCGGACCAGCCCTACTCCCCGCTCGCTCTTTCGGCTCATAACGCCGTCTGGATCAAGGAAGAGGATTTCCCGACCATCAAAGGGTACGCCGAAAGCGTGATCCTGAACCCAAGGTCCTCAAGCGATCTCACGCCCGAGAAGCGAATGGAGACGCTGCGGAAGTCGGCGATGCTCGTCGTCGAGGATCTCTTCGAGAACCCGTCGCCGGAAAACGTGAAAAAAAGCTCGAAAATCGTGAGCTCCTTCGTGAACGTCCTGATGAGGGACCCGAAAGCCTACTTCCTGCTCAGCAATCTCTCGAGCCATGACCCCTACACGCTTCAGCACTCGGTCGGGTGCTCGGTGAACAGCATCATTCTCGGGAAGAAGCTCGGCATCACCGACGAGCGCGAGCTTCACGAGCTCGGCCTGGGCGGCCTCCTTCACGACATCGGCAAGGTGAAGGTGAAGAAGGAGATCATCAACAAGAACGGCCCGCTCGACGAGCTCGAGTGGGAGGAGATGCGCCAGCACTCTTCCGAGGGCTTCAACCTGGTGAAAGACAACGGCCAGCTGAGCGATCGCACCAAGCGCGCGATCCTCGAGCATCACGAGGACCGCGAAGGAACGGGCTACCCGAACGGCAAGCGGTTCGAGGATGTCGACGTGTTCTCGAAGATCGTCGCGATCTCCGACATCTTCAACGCGCTCACCACCAACCGCAGCTATTCGAAAGCGCGCACTCCGTTCGAGGCTTTCCAGCTCATGCGCGAGAAGCTTCTGCACAAGCTCGATCCCGAGCTCTTCCGCCTGATGGTGAAAATCCACGGCGGAGAAGTCGAGTAATTTCGAGCCGGAATCGGCTTCGGTTAATCATTTCATGAATGAATGGTGATTCTGATCCGATCATTTTGCTCGGGCGTTTACCATTATTTTTGCGGGCCGCCTTGATAAATGCTGCAGCCCGTTAGAGAAGGCTCTCACGTTTGGAAAATAGTCCAACTGACGAGTCGCAGCATTTCTGCGACCCAAATTAAGGAGCCCTCCGATGAAGACTCTCGTTTCCACGTTCGCTGCCGTGCTGGCACTGACCGGCGGCGCAGCCCCCGCCTTTGCCGCGGATCCCGCTCAAGCTTCCTACGACCAGGCGAAGGTCCTCTATGAAGGCCGCGCCGACGCCGCCAAGCTCGCGCAGGCCATCGCGCTTCTCGACAAGGCCGAGAAGGTCGCCGTCGACACCGAGCTCAAGTACGACATCATGATCCTGAACGCGCGCTCCGTTTACTTCCAGGGCGCGACCGCGACCAAGGACGACGAGAAGGTCCGCCTGCACGCCGCCGGCGAAGCCAAGGCGGAAGCCGCGAAGAAGCTCCACGACGAGTACGCGGAAGCCTACTACGTAGCCGCCCTGAACATCGCCCGCTGGGCGGAAGCCAAGGGCGTGCTCGCCTCGCTTTCGCGCAAGAACGACCTGCTCGCGAACCTCGAAGGCGCGAAGAGCCGCATCACCCGCACGATCGCTCCGGGAGAGACGATCGACGGATTCGGCCCGAACCGCATCATGGGCCGCGTGTTTTACAAGCTTCCGGGCTTCGCCGGCGGTTCCCGCGACCGCTCGCTGCAGCTCCTCGAGGTCTGCTTCAAGAACAACCCGGACTACCCGATCAACGTGGCGTTCTATGCCGAGAGCCTGGCCGCGGGCTCGGCGGCCGAGCGCACCCTGGCCAAGAAGATCCTCGACGAGCTCCTGGCCAAGGACCCCAAGACCATCAATCCGTCCCGTGTTCCGGAAAGCGAGTACGAGTTCCAGGAAGCGCGCAAGCTACGCGCCCAACTGGGCACTTGACCGGACTCGCCTGAGAAAGGGGTCGGTGAGATGTACAAGAGTTCGCTGGTGCTGAAGAGATCGGGAGCCGGGGTCATGAGCCTGGGGGTGGCTCTCCTGGTTTCGGGTCTCTCGGGGATGGCGTCAGCGGCGGATCTCACCGCCCCTTTCTCTATCGAGAACGCGAGGGTTCTTCCCAAGAACGTTCGCAACCCGCGCTTCGTCTTTCTGACGACCGGGATGGATCAACGCTTCAACGCGCTCGGCGAGACGGAGCCGCTGGCCCGGCCGCTGAACAAGTCGGTCACTCCGGCCGACCTCCTGGCCGCGCAGAAGAACGAGTACGACCGCGCGCTACTGGCGGGGCTGCTCCAGGC
>CAYZKI010000198.1:0-2326 GCA_964478745.1 uncultured Bacteriovoracaceae bacterium | reverse complement strand
ATTCCCTCGCGACGGGGACGATGAGGGTGACGCGCTCCAGGCCGAGGGCGTCGAAGGCGCGATCGGAAACAGCCGGGGCGACGTCCGCACGCAGGTGCGGGTCATGGCGCCGGCGCTCGCCTACGGCGTGACCGACCGTTGGACGCTCGCGCTGGTCGCGCCGATCTACCAGGTCGACGTGACCGTCCAGGCGGGTTTCGACAAGTCGGAGGAAGGCGACCGCTTCCTCAACGCGCTCCGGGAGCGCAACGTCGTGAAGGCCAACGAGGCCGCGCTCCAGCTGAACGCCGCCGCGAACGGCAAAGCTACCTCGCTGGGATACAAGCCCATCGAATCGCAGTCCGTGCGCGAGCTCGGGGACATCCAGCTCGTGAACAAGATCCTGATCTCCCAGGACTCCGTGCAGGCCATCGCGCTCCGCCCGGTGCTCACGATCCCCACGGGCAAGGAACCCGACGCGGACGCCGCGCTCGACGTGCCGACCGGTGACGGCCGCGCCAAGTTCGGCGCCTCGCTCGTCCACGACGTCCGGGTGGGCCCGAATTCCCGCTGGTCCCAGCAGATCGGCTACACGCTGCTGATGCCGCACGAGATGGAACGGAGGATCCCTCGCTCCGTCTCCGACCCGCTCTCGTCCGACAAGGAGCTCCTGACCCGCAGGCTCGGCAACACCTTCCTGGTCGGCACGGGCTTCGAGACGACGTTCCCGCGGCTCGGTCTCGTCCTCGGCGCGGGCTACCACTACCAGTACCAGAGCCAGGTGCGCTTCACCGGCTCTAACCCGGATTGGAGCGCCCGTTACCGCGCGCTCGAGGAGCTGAATCCGGCGCAGGGCCTTCACAGCTTCACGCTGACCGCGGGCTTCTCTAGCGTGGAATGGTACCGCTCGGGCAGCTTCGTCTACCCGTTCGAAGCCACCCTTTCGATGAGCCAGCCCATCACGGGAACGAACGTCCCGGTCTCCAACATGCTCACGGGCGAGCTGGTTCTCTTCTTCTGAGGATTCGATGAACGCCTTCACGACGAAAATGACGAAGATCCTGGGACTGACGGCTCTCATCGCGGTCCATGCGAGCTCCTGCGGCGGCTTCAAGCCCACGGGCGCCGCGAGCTCGCCTGAGCCGATCACCTTCCGCCCGTTCGATCCGCCCGCCGTCATGAGCTATCCGCTTCCGGCCGAGAACCTGCGCATGGCCTATCTCCAGTTCATCCTCTGGAAGGACGCGATCCCCTCGAAGGACACCGTCGCGCGCGTGATGAAGCTCGCCAAGGAAGTCGACGATGTGACCCGCGAGCGCGCTCCCCTGCTCGCCAGGCGGGACAAGCTCGCCCACGAGCACGCGTCCCTCCTCTCCGATGGGGAACGGCTGCACGCCGGCCTGGCCACCAACACGGGCGCGATGCGCATACCGCTCAAGAGGATCGAGATCGCCGAGAAGTCGATGCTCGCGAAGAAGCTCGCCTACTACGAGGAGAGCGTGCGAAGCGCCCCCGACTCGGGCCGCCTTACCGCCCTTCGGGGCGAGATCGAGGCGCTCGAGAAGACGGTGGCCGAGCAGCGCGCCGTGCTCGCGCCGCTCGAGGAGCAGCGCGCGAAGCTCGAGGCCGAGCTCGCCGCGATCTCTCCGAAGCTCGATCCGGTGAAGGCGGAGATGTCCGATCTCGACGCCCAGGGCGAGCGCCTGTTCACGACGCGCGCCACGCCCGCGATCAACGAGCTCGAGAGGCTTTCGGAATGGCCGAAAGCGCAGCCGACGAGCCTGACCCTCGAGCCGGGGCTGCATGGCCTCGAGGCGATGGAGCTTGCCGGCTGGGACCTCCGCGACGACCGCGGCCCGCAGACCTATTCCACACGCTCGGAGACGGGCGTTCCCCCGACCATCGTCGACGCGCGGTATGACGCCCGCGGCGGACGGCTCGGCTTCGCGCTCTGCATCTACAACGCCGAACTGACGGCCGCCATCAAGGCCTTCCGCGTCGACCTGTCGTGCGTGGCCTCGGAGGCGGGCGAGAACGACCGGCCCCGCTGTACGCAGTACTCGGGCGACATCGCCCGCAACGAGGCGGCCGAGGGCGAAACGGCGGGCTGCTCCGAGCTCTCCAAGCGGCGCATCGAGGGCACGACCCGCTTCGGGATCGCCAAGGTCGCGCTCAAGATCAACTGAGCGCAGATCCCGGCATCAAGCGAGAGGGCCGTACTCTTTCGCGAAAGCGGCTTCGCCCGCGACGATCTGCTTCGGCTTGAACTGGCCGCGGTGCAGGTTGCGGGCGCGGTAGGCCTGCGCGACGCGCGAAGGAAGCACCCTGAGCTCGAGCGGGCCGAAGA
>CAYZKI010000197.1:2593-6554 GCA_964478745.1 uncultured Bacteriovoracaceae bacterium | reverse complement strand
AGCCCGAGGAGTCGAAGTTCTGGTTCCCCGGCAACTCCAAGCCCGACGACATGGCGACCTTCGAGTCGGTCATTCGCGCCGCCGCGCCCTTCGTCGCCGTCTCGAACGGCGCGCTGGTCGGCGTCGACGAGAAGGACGGAGTCCGCACCTATCATTGGTCCCAGCGCCAGCCGATGGTGAGCTACCTTTTCGCGGCGGCCGTCGGAAGGTTCGGCCAGATCCAGCAGAAGTGGCGCAACATCCCCGTCGACTTCTACGGCCCGGCCGACGATCTCGCTCGGCTCGGCTACTCGCTCCGCAACACGCTCCCCGCGCTGGATTTCATGTCCGGCGTCACCGGGATCGATTACCCCTACGAGAAGTACGCGCAGATCGTCCTTCCCGAGTACTTCATCGAGGGCATGGAGCACACGACCGCGACCATGCTCACGGATGACGTCCTCCATACGCCCGAGCTCGCGGCCGAGTTCGGCGCGGAAGAGCTCCTGGTCCACGAGCTCGCGCACCAGTGGTTCGGGAATCTCGCCACCTGCCGGAGCTGGGACCACCTCTGGCTGAACGAGGGCTTCGCCTCGTACTTCCAGGTCCTCTTCCTCGAGAAGGTGCAGGGCGACCCGGAAGCCGCGCTCCAGGCGGCGCGCGAGGCGGCCGACTGGTACTTCGAGGAGGAAGACGAGTCCCCCCGCCCCGTCGTGTTCGACCGGTATCGCGAGGATCTCGATTACTATTTCGACTCGCGCTCCTACGCGAAAGGCGCGTGGGTGCTGCACATGCTCCGCCGCGAGATCGGCGACAAGGCGTTCTTCGCCACGATCCGGCAGTACATCCAGAAGAACCGCGGGCAGCTCGTCGAGACCGCGCGCCTCAAGGAAGTCGCCGAGGAGGTGAGCCGGAGGAAGCTCGGCTGGTTCTTCGAGCAGTGGCTCGAGCGCCCGGGATATCCCGTCCTCAAGGCAAACTGGAAATATGATCCCAGGAAGAAGGAGCTGCGGATCCAGGTCGCCCAGGCCCAGGATCGCGGCCGCAAGGACGTCGGGCGCGCGCCGCTCTTCCAAGGAACGCTCCCCGTCGAGGTGGACGGCGTCGTGATGCCCGGATGGCTGCGCGACGAGGAGACGCAGGAGTTCAGGATCGTCGTCGACCGTGCTCCCCGCTTCGTGCACCTGAACTCAGGCTCGGCCTGGCTCGCGAAGGTCGAGATGACCCAGGACCTGGCCGCCTGGACGGCGCAGCTCCGGCTCAGCCGTGATTCGGAAGCGCGGATCGCGGCGGCCGAGGAGCTTTCCGGCAAGACCGACGCGCTCGCAGCGCTCGAGACCTGCGCCCACGACGACCCGGTCACGCGGGTCCGCGCAGCATGCGCGCTGGCGCTGGGCTCGGAGAACTCCGCTGTCGCCGACAGGGCGCAGAACGTTCTCGCCGCCCTTCTTCTTGATCCTGCCTGGGAAGTCCGCTCGGCCGCCGCCACGGCCCTGGCCTATTTCCCGGCTCAGAAGGCTTTCGATGCGCTCAAGGAGACGATCTTCGAGGATGAGAGCCCCTCGGTCCGCGCCGAGGCCATGAAAGCCCTGGGGCGCCTGAAGCTCCCGGGAACTTTCGATGTCGCGGTCGAAGCCGCGCAGATCCCGACCCAGGAGGAAGTACTCCTCCAGGCCGCGCTGAAGACCCTGGGAAGCCTGGGTGACCCGCGGGCCGTCGCTCTTGCCAGGCAGGCCGCGCTCGGCCCCTACCACCGCAAGGCGCGCAAGGCGGCCCTGGGTGTCCTGGGCTCGATGCTGCGGTTGAAGGATGCAGCCTTCGAGTCCCAGAGGAACGAGGCCCGTTCCGCCCTGAATCAGTTCATGAAACAGGAGCGTGACCTCATGCTGCTCCTTCAGGCAAAGAAGCTCCTCGGGAAGTGAGGGCCTCAAGATGCCAAGCTGGGTGGTGATCCGGACTTTTTCCAGCCGAATGGAAGCTGAGATCGCTCGAGGCGCCCTGGAGGCCAACGGGGTAACCTGCCGGATCAATTCGGACGACCTCGCGGGCCTGCGTCCGCATCTGGCGCTCAGCTCGGGAGTTCAGCTTCTCGTGGCCGAAGCGGACGTCGAAGCCGCGAACCAGCTTCTTGAGTTACTTTAGGTCTTGCCGTTAATTAGTTGAAATTACTTAACTTTATACGGAGAACACCGTTCGTGCCCGATTTACGACGCACTGCGTTGTAAACTAGATCCCCCCGTGATAAAACCTCGCGCGATGTTGTTGCGGTTGGTGGCGAAACGCCCAGTGGTTGTGGTTGCAGGCATCCTCTCCTCTCTCGCGCTTGGAGCGTTCGTCATGCTCCCGGAAAGCGCGGAAGCCTATTACGGCAAGAACTCGACCGAGGCCTGGCTCAGGTACTCGGGCGAGATCGACCTTCCCTGGCCGGCGCGCGCCGACCTCGACGTGGCCAGGCTCAATGCCCCGGGCTCGGTTGCCAACGAGCGCGCCGTCGAGGCGGTCACCTTCCAGGTCTCGCACCTCTTCGGCACCTTTCAGTCCGAGTCCTTCAACAAGTAGTATGGGTACCCGGGGGTGGTCGGCGAGGAAGACCGCTATGAGATCACCTTCACCCGCGCCGAGCGCGGCTCGGACCCCGAGCGAGCGCGCCTGGCCTACCGCTTCCGCGGAAAGGTCGTTTTCCACAAGGGCGCCTTCCGGAACGGCGATGACGCCGACATCCCGCTGAAGCTCCCCCTCGCCCCGGACCTGATCTACGGCCTCGGCGTCGACGACGGCGGCATCAACCACTGCACCGACCATCACTACAACACCGAAGGCGACTACTGGTACTTCTGGGATCCGGAGATGAAGGGCTGCCCGAAGGAAACGCGCGATGCCGTCCATCGGCCCGTCGGAAAGCTCACTCGGATCGCGAACACCCGCCTCACCTACCCGAACTACGACGAGCTCTACGGCGACAACTTCAACGGCGACAAGTTCGAGATCTTCGTCTTCCTGGGCTACTACAAGGACATTCACCAGTACTCACGGCCGCCGAGACGCGACCTCGCCGTCCCCGTCTTCCGCGACTTCGAGCGCCAGCTCAAGGCCCGCGGCTTCAGCAAGACGGAAGAGGACAGCGAGTTCCGGCTTCGCAGCAACGGCACGCGCATGGCGGGCATCAACTATTACCGGGTCTACGAGAGCGGAAAAGTGGTGGTGCGCATGCTTCTGGCCGATACGGCCCTGGGCTCCGGCGACGGCACCTTTCATCACTATTTCAGGCAGGCGGCCCGCTCGTCGGACGTGGTGGTCTACGACGGCCACTCGGGCCTGGGCAGCAACCTCGATCTGAGGGAAATCGGCGATATCCGCTTCAACAAGGACAAGTACCAGATCTTCTTCATCAACGGCTGCAGCACCTATCCGTACTTCAACGGCTCGTTCTTCGAGCGCAAAGGCGGCCGCGGCAACCTGGAGCTCATCCTCTCCGGCCTGCCCACGCTGAGCGACACTTCGGGCTCCAATCTCATGGCGTTCCTCGAAGGCTTCCTGGATCAGAAGCCCTTGAGCTATCAGCGCATCCTCCAAGTTCTGGAGCGCTCCAACGCCGATTCGGGAACCTACCTGTTCGGCGTGGTGGGCGACGAGGACAACCGCTGGAAGCCCTGAAGATCAGGGCGCCAAAAAAGCCAGGCGGGCTGTCCGACCCTGGAGTCGAACAGCCCGCCCATGGAATTCACGCTCTCTGAAGCGAAGGCTCAGGGGTTCGTGACGATGTCGTCGCGATAACCGTCGTCTTCCTTCACTTCGATCTCGACCTGCTCCGTGTCGCCCGGGGCGAAGTCCAGATCGTGGAACACGATCGCGTTCAGCTCGAAGTCGTAGAACCAGTAGCCACCGTCTTCCTTGGGCCCGCCGGGCAGATCCTGGCCCTTGTAGCGGACGAACAGGGTTCCGGGCTTCGGACGCACTTTCAGGTAAATCTTGGGCTTCCCAA
>CAYZKI010000197.1:0-2583 GCA_964478745.1 uncultured Bacteriovoracaceae bacterium | reverse complement strand
CGTTTAACGAGGTCTTTACCGATGTCCGAGAGGGGCGTGGCGAAGTCGGGCTGGCAGAGCTTGTAGGTCTTACCCTTGGTCGTCTTGATCAGGTCTTCGAAACGGCTTCCGGCATAGTCCCAACGATCGTCGGTGGCCTGGCAGCCGAAGTCGCCGGGGCCGAGCACGCCGTAGCTGACGACGCGGTTCAGGTTGCCCTTCTGGGTCGTCAGGAAGTTCAGGAAGTCCTGGCTTGGGGCGCGGCCCTGCTCAGGCGCGTCCGTCACCATGATCAGCGCGAGGATGGCGCGAGGACGAGCGAAAGTCGGATAGTCCGTGAGCGCGCGGGTCACCGGGTCGAAGACTTTTTCGGTCGCCGAGCCGCCCGTGCCGAGGCGCGCGACCGCGGCTTGGAAGATGCCGACGGGATTCGTTGACTTCCAGTCGAGGAGGCTTCCCTGCTCGAAGCCTACGTACGGGCGCTCCGTATCATCGGTCGAGATCAGACCCATCTTCCAGTCGAGCTGACGGTTCTTGGTGAAGTTGTCCATGAACGTCTTCGTGTTCGTGATCACGTTCTGCTGATGCGAGCCCATCGAGCCGGAGTTGTCGATGATCCAGAGGATGTCCACGGAATCGACCTGGACGACTTCGGTGAGCTTGTGGGTGTTGACCAGCTTCGGAACGATCGGGCGCACCGGAGCGTAGTACAGGTAATCACCGCGGCCGCAGGCAGCGAGGAACAGCGAGGCGACGAGGAACGCGGCTGATTGCGACAGTCTCACGGGATTCATTTCGTAGTCCCCTTCAAGCAGCGGCTCTGGGCCGCGGAACGAAGCCTGAACATCTCGTCGGGCCACATCACGCCGTCGAACGGAAACGCGACCGCTCCATCTTCCACCGTGATCTTGGCCGGCGCAACCCCCGCGCCCGAATCGCGGGCGGGAGCCGCGGCCGAGGTCTGGATCGCGTCGCCGCTTTGCAGCGCGGCCATGCGAAGCTGACTGAGGAGCTCGACCTTGACGAACTGCATCTTGCGGATCGCTTCCGTCAGGATCGCCTTGTCGTTCTTCCACTGGCGGCGGTATTCGTCCGCCTGGCGCTTCTTCACCGTATCGATCTGGACGGCGGCGCGGTCCTTGGCCTTCTGCCAGTGAACCTGCCAGCCGACAGCCGGGAGGGTCGCCGCGATGCTCTCTTCGCCAAGAGCGTTGAGGCGGGCCATCTCCGCTTCACGACGGCCAACGGCCGTATCGGAAAGCTTCGAGAAGAAGTCCTTCACGCGCGGAGCCGGAGGATTCTGGGCGGCGAGCGCGTCGCTGATCCTCTTCGCCCACACCTTGTTGTCCTTCAGGAACGCGTCGAAGTCGTTCTGAACCATGTCGTAGAAGCACAGCTTCAGATTGCCGATCGAGCGCACCAGGTAGACTTCAGGTGAATACTGCTCGTTGAACACCTTCGAGCTCAGCGTGGTCAGGTCGCCGCGGAGCTTCTCGGTGTTGCCCATGCGCAGGCGAACCCAGGTCAGCTCCTCGCGAGCGGTGAGGTATTCCGGAGTCTTGTTGGGGATCTTCTCGTAGAACACCTGCGCGCCCTCGAGCGAGCCGGTCTGATAGAGAAGACGCGCGATCTGCAGGTAGTGCGACGAAAGCGCCGCGGGATCGCCCTTGGCTTCGATCGCCGGCTCGAGGTGAGCCTTGAGGATCTTGGCGGCGCCCGGGATGTCCTTCTGGCGCGCGAGCCCGAGGGCCACGGTCTGGGCGAGGGGCATCTTGAGAGCGCTGCCGGGAGTGAGCCCTCCGAGGGCTTCCTTGGCGGCGACGCCCTTGCGGAGGCCGGCCCAGGCACGGAGAGCGGCATAGACCGGAGCGGTGCCCTTCGGCAGCGCGTCGATCACCTTCGACTGCTCCGGCGTCACCCAGATCGCCTCGTTCAGCAGCCAGGCGTCGAGCTGGGTGCCGATCGTGAGAGCGAGGGAGTTCGCTTCCGGCGAGTCGCGGAACGAGGGGTTGGCGAGCTGGCCCATCCACTCGTCGAAGAAAGTCTGGGCCACGCCCAGCTTCCAGAGCAGGTAGATGTACGCGGTGTGCCCGGTCGTCTCGAACGATCCCAGCTTCGGCTGGAGCGTCGACCAGAGGTGAGCAGCGGCGGCATGCTCGCCCTTGAGGATCTTCAGAACCCATTGGTTGGCTTCGTACGGAAGGTCCTTCTGTGACTGCCACTTCGAGTACAGCTGAGCGAGGAACGGATCGGAGAGCTTCAGCTCCTCCTGCCCGCCCGTCGCGCCCGGGATGTTGCCCGAAAGCAGCGCATCCGCGCCCGACGCCGCGAAGGACGCGTTCGCCGAGAGAATCGAGGCCAGGGTCGCGATCGTAACTAACTTCGCTTTTGCCATGGTACCCGCCTTACTTAGAAGATGTAGCCTACGTCCAGGTGGCCGAGGAGGTGGTTGGCGATGCCGCTGCTCAGCACTCGCTTCTCGTTGTACACGTAGTCCTTGAGGCCGAGGCGGACGCTCGCGTTCTGGCCGATCCAGAAGGCGAAGCCCACGTCGACGACGCCTGCCGGCGTCCAGCCCGTCGGGCCGCCCACGCGGAGCATGCC
>CAYZKI010000196.1:0-6584 GCA_964478745.1 uncultured Bacteriovoracaceae bacterium | reverse complement strand
CCCCAGAAATAACCAAACTTTCTTGTCAAGTATACCCGGCACCTTTAAAATGGAAAGACCAAATTGTCTTCAGGGGAAGATTCGGGGGAATCGATGTCTTTTGGCGGCCTGTCTTTGATCAGGGAAGGATCCTTGATCGTGTTTTCCATCGCGATCGTCGTCAACCTTGGCGGTCACGATGCCGCCGCGAGCGGCATGACCGTGCCCGCGCCGTGCTCGGACACGCCCGCGCAGATCACGGGGCTTCGTCCGTGCGCGACCGTGCTGAAAGGCCCGACCGGCGTCTTCGAGATGCTGAAGAAACGCATCAGCGATTCGATGGACTCGATCTACCGCGACGGCGTCGATCCGAACCCGATGGCGAGCCCCACGGCGGCGGGCGCGCAGCCCGGCACCCCTTTCGGCCCGACCTTCTGCAATCTCGTCCCGGGCCCCTACAACAACAACCGCTCCGAGATCTCGACGAACCGGATGAACCGCTCCTGCGGGAATCCGCTCACGGTCGTCCTTTACGACCGCGGCCGGAGGATCCGCTTCGAGGCGAACAACCCCGGAGCCGAGACTCTCGAGACGGGCTACCTCCGAGGCTCGTACGGCGCCGCGCTCACCTGCTTCTCCACCGCCCTGATGGCCGAGATCGAGCGCGACAAGAAGATCGAAGTGAGCACCGCCTGCCGCGCGATGGGCGACGACATGGCGGGACTGGCCGCGCGCACCGACGACCTCTTCAAGGGGATCCGCGAGAACCTCGCCGCGCATGGAAACCTGGCCGACATCGCCAACTGCATCTCGAACGGCAGGGCGCCTTCTCCCCGCCCCGGCGATCCGGACGTGGGCCCTCTGCGCCAGAGCGCGCAGCAGCTGTGCGCCGCGCGCCTCCAGCTCGAGGCGATGTTCACGCAGCTTGCCGTCTGCGAGGCGTTTTCGCGCGCCGGCCTGGCTTATCAGGCGGTGGTCGCGCTCCCGAACTCGCGCAAGGCCCACTCGGACGCGATCTTCGACAACATGGTCGAGGCCTGCAAGAACTGCGATGGCCCACGCCCCAGCCCGATTCCGGGCCAGGAGGACGCGCAGGCGCAGCAGCTCGAGTCCATGGGCAACAACTGCGTGAACCGTTGCTACCTGAACAACCTGCCGCGGTTCCTCAGGACCCGGTTTGAAGGCTACTGGCCGAGCAACCCGACGTCGACGGCCGCGTGCCGCGCCTCGGGAGTCTAGGAAGCGAGAGGATGAAGGTCATGAAACTGAATCGAACCCAAGCCTCCAGACTGCTTGCGCTGCTCGCGCTCGTCGTCGTGTCGAACCCGGCGTGCCGGAAGCCCTCGGGCAACCCGCCCCCGCTCGATCGCACCAATCTCTGCCCGGCCACCGGCGGAAACACCACCTGCCAGCAGCCTCCGGGAACCGGCGTCACGACCGGCGCGATCGCCGGCGGGGCTGGCGCGGGCGCGGCCGCCTCAGGATCGCTCGGGATCGCGAACACGTTGCTCGGGCGCAACAGCAGCAACCTTCAGACGGCGCCCGGCGAGGGCGCCGTGAACGCCGAGTACGCCACCGGCGCGGCCTCCGGGCTCTCGGAGCCGCCGAAGCCCGGAACGGGCACCGCTGAAAGCCTTCGCAGCAACGCGGTCGCGGATCGCGGCGGCTCGGGTGGCGGCGCGGGCGGCCTGGGCATGGGCGCGGGCGCGGGAAGCCTGGGCCTCGGAACCGGCAACATGAGAACCGCCGCGAACGAAGGCGGGCCCTCGGGACCGAGCGACGCCGAGCTCAAGGCGCTGCGCGACGACGCGGCGGGCGCGGGAGCGGCGGGCACGGGAGGTGGCGGCGGCGCCGGAGGCGCGGGCGGCGGCTCGAGCAATCCGCTCGCTGCCCTTTTCGGCGGCGGCGAGGGCGGCGGCCTCGGAGACGCGGCTGCGAAAGCCGCGATCAGCTTTCTCTCGGCTTCGGGTGAAGTGAGCCCCATGGGCACTCCCGACCCGGCCGACTACTTCTCGCGCTTCAATCCGAACCTGAGCCTTTTCCAGGTCGTCTCGATCCGCTACCAGAAGACCACTCTTCGCTGGCCTCTGGAAGACGCGCAGCGAACGCTTCTCGGCGTGCGGGGCGTGCCGGTCACCGAGCCTCCCACGCGCGCTCCTGCATCCGCGCAGCCGCGGGCGGCAGTGCCGAAGCCTCCGGTCATGCCGATCCGGAAGCTCCAGTAGGCCCGCGGAACGACCCATGTTCAAGCGCAACATCCCCCTGGGGCCCCCTCTCCGACTCTCGAGCTGGCGCAAGGTCGCCATCGGCACGTGGCGAAGCGCAGGCGACCCGAGCGTCTACGGCATCGCCGACCTCCAGGCCAGGCCTGCTATCGATTACCTCGAGAAGATCAAGGACAGGACCGGTGTGCGCGTGACTCTCACGCACTTCGCGGGGCGTGCCGTGGCGGAAGTCCTCTCGCGCCATCACGAGATCAACGCGATCCTGCGCTGGGGCAGGCTCTATCCCCGAAAGTCCGTGGACATCTTCTTTCAGGTGGCTTCGGACGGCAAAGGCCGCGACCTCTCGGGAACCACCATCCGCGAAGCCGACAAGAAATCGATCGAGGCGATCGGACGCGAGATGCAGGAGCGCATCGATCGAATCCGCACGCAGGGTGATCCCGAGTTCAAGCAGATGAAAGGGCTCTTCGGAATGCTCCCGGGCTTCCTCGCCGGGCCCCTGCTCTCCATCTCGGGCTTCATCATGTACTCGCTGAATCTCTGGAGCCCGCTCATGGGAGCGCCGCGCGACCCGTTCGGAAGCGCGATGATCACCAACATCGGCTCGCTCGGGCTCGAGACTGCGTTCGCGCCGCTCGTGCCCTACTCGCGCGTGCCCCTGCTGATTTCGATGGGAGCGGTCGTGGACAAACCCGTCGTGCAGGACGGAAAAGTGGTGGCGGCTCCGGTAGTGCGCCTGTGCGTGACGTTCGATCACCGCCTGGTGGACGGAGTGCACGCGGCGAAGATGTACAAGACTCTCGAGGCGATATTCCGCGATCCGGAGAAAGAGCTCGGGCCGGTGTAGGTCCCGGCCCTACCGGGCGAGGCTCGAAGAACCCGCTCCCTGGGCGGACGGGGCATGCTCCCTCGCGGCCGCCGTGACGGTCCCTGCCGGAAGGTAAGGCTTGATCGCGAGCACGATCAGCTCGGCCCGGGTCGGCGAGCACCGAAGCGAGCCGTCTTTCGCCTGCATCAGGCTCGTGACGACGTTCACGCGATGGTACACGTGGATCGCGGCATTGGCGTGGGCGCCGTTCTTCGAGTAATTGCTCTCGACCGCCACCGACTCGGGAAGCTCGGCGCCGAGGTACTCGCGGCTATAGTCGCGGAAGCTGATGGCGAACCCGTTGATCTTCGCCGCGGACAGGAACGCGTCGATCTCAGTCTGCACGCCGACCCGCGGATGAGTCGTGCCTTTCCCCAGCAGGGTCGCGACGCGATTGATCTCGTCCACCTGGTCCCAGATGCAGCCATAATAGGTCTGATTGGGAATGACCTGGATCACGCGGTGATCCTGATCCTGAACCTTGGCCACGTGGATCGGTACCGGGTTCGGATATACGTCGAAGTCGCGGATCGGCAGCGGAAATGTCGGCTCGACCCGCTGCTGAGCGTGCGCGACTCCCGCGGTCAGGAGCGCCGTAGCGACGAGAACGGCGGTCTTCACGGTCATCAATTCCGGACTGGGGCGCTCTTACGCGCGCCCGAGTACTTGTAGCCCTGAGCCGAGATGCGCTTCATCGGGCCCTGGAGCTTCGGGTCGTCCTTCAAGCTGGGCAGGCGCTCCTGATAACGGCGCTCCATCTTCGCCAGGCGGTCGATGTCCTGGTCGAAGCTCGGCTTCTGCTGCTTGCGAACCTTGATCTCGGAGAGATTCTGATAGATCGCCGTATCGTCGGTCACCTTGAGCGGCGCGGGGGCCGACAGGGACGAGCTCGGCGGGACCGAGCCACGGGCCAAGGTGAAGCTCACGGCTCCCAGCGCAATTCCACATACGAAGATCATCGAGCGCATGGTCATAAGTTCCTACGTTCCATCAGGACGGTCGCGCGCTTCCCTAGTGAAGCCGGGCTCCATCCGCGGCCCCGTATGAGCAAGGCGGGTGCCACTGACGACGCAATGCATAAATGACTGAAATAGCTGAAATGACGAGTGAATCGGGCGCAAAAAGACACCAGCCCTGATGTCGAAGTTTTTTCCAGACCCCGGAAAAACTGACAGGCTTCGAGCCGCTCGCCTACCCCTGGAAAAGCACCCCGCGAATGCGATAGATTCAACCATTCACCTATGCCCCAATCCATACGCCTCGTCCGTGTCCGGCAGAACAATCTCAAAAGCGTGAGCGCGGAGTTCCCCGCGCGCAAGCTCTCGGTCGTGACCGGGCTCTCGGGCAGCGGAAAAAGCTCGCTCGTCTTCGACACGCTCTACGCCGAGGGGCAGAGGCGCTACGTCGAAAGTCTTTCGACGTACACTCGCCAGTTCCTCGAGAAGATGCCGAAGCCGGATCTCGACTCCGTCGAGAACATCCCGCCTGCCATCGCGCTCGAGCAGAAAAACCACGTCCTCAATTCGCGCAGCACGGTGGGCACGCAGACAGAGGTCGTCGATTACCTGCGCCTGCTTTTCGCCAAGATCGGCCGCACCTTCTGCCTGGACTGCGGCAAGGAAGTGAAGCGCAAGGACGCCGCGAGCCTGCTCGAGTGGGCGATGGAATGGCTGCCGGAGCGCAAGGCGCTGATCCTCGCGCCCCTCGCGGCCCAGGCCCCTGCCCCAGCGGAGAAGAGCACGAAATCGAAGAAGCCGAAGAAGGCGGCGAAGGCCGGCAAGACCGCGAAGGCCGCGACCCAGGGCGCTCCCGGCGCGGGAAGCTCGAGCCTCCTTCAAGTATTGCGCGAGCAGGGATTCCAGCGCGTGCTCGTGAAGCCAGCCAAGGGCAAGCCCGAGCTCCTCGACCTCAGCGACGCGGTCACCGAGGAGGCCGCGAAGGCGGCGTCCGAAACGCTCGCGACCGGCGAGGTTTTCGTCGTCACCGACCGCCTCAGGCTCTCCAAGGGCGCGGCCGAAGACGAGGACTCCCGCTCGCGCGTCCTGACGTCGATCGAGCAGGCGCTCGCCGTCGGCCACGGGCACGTGGCGTTCCACGATCTCGACTCCAAGAGCGACAAGGACGGATGGAAGGCCTTCGACAGCCGTTTCGCCTGCAACGGCTGCGGCCGCGAGTACCGCGAGCCCGAGCCCAATCTCTTCTCGTTCAACAGCCCGCTCGGCGCGTGCCCGAAGTGCAGCGGCTTCGGCTTCACGCTCGACCTCGACGAGTCGCTCGTCGTCCCTGATCCGTCGAAGACGCTCAAGAACGGCGCGATCGACCCGTTCGCGAAGCCCTCGCTCTCCGACTGGCAGGACGACCTGTTCAAGTTCGCCGAGAAGAATGGCATCTCCGTCGGCAAGCGCTACCGGGAGCTGACCGCCGAGCAGCGCAAGCTGCTCTGGGAGGGAAACCCCTCCTCCACCGAGAAGAAGCCCTTTCCCGGCATCATCGGCTGCTTCGAGGAGCTCAAGCGCTACAAGTACAAGCTGCACATCCGAGTCTTCATCCGCCGTTACCAGAGCCAGGCGCTCTGCACCCTCTGCAAAGGCGCGCGCATCCAGCCCTCGGGCCTCGCCGTCAAGGTCGGCGACCTGAACATCGCGCAGGTGCTGGGCCTGTCCATCTACGACGCTCTCGATTGGCTGCGCGGGCTGAAGCTGACCGAGACCGAGAGGAAGATCGGCTCAGAAATCTTTTCGCAGGTGGATCGCCGCCTTCACTTCCTGCAGGAGGTCGGCGTGGGCTACCTCACGCTGGCGCGCCTCACGCGCACGCTCTCGGGCGGCGAGTTCCAGCGCATCAACCTGGCCACCCAGCTCGGCAACGGGCTGTGCGGAACGCTCTACGTGCTCGACGAGCCCTCGATCGGCCTTCATGCGGCCGACACCGACAGGCTCATCGCGGTCCTCGAGCGGCTGCGCGACCAGGGAAACACCGTCGTCGTCGTGGAGCATGACCTCGCGGTCATGAAGCGCGCCGACTGGCTGATCGAGCTCGGTCCCGGAGCCGGCCGCCGGGGCGGCGAGCTCGTCGCTCAAGGCCCCGCGCAGAAGCTCATCGATTCGCCGGGCTCGGTCACCGGCAAGTATCTTTCGGGAGCCTTCAGGCTCGAGCGCGACCGCGCGCTGCGCGCGCCGGCTAGGCGCCTGCTCAAGATCACGGGCTGCCGCGAGAACAACCTCAAGAACATCGACGTCGAGTTCCCCCTCGATCGCTTCGTCGTCGTGACGGGCGTCTCGGGCTCGGGCAAGAGCACGCTCGTCCACAAGACGCTCTACAACCCGCTTTCGCGCCTGTTCGACGGGTCCACCGAGACCATCGGCAAGTTCGACCGCCTCTACGGCGCGGACCAGCTGGGAGGGGTGATCCTGCTCGACCAGACCTCGATCGGCAAGACCTCGCGCTCGAACCCGGCCACCTACCTGAAGGCCTTCGACGAGATCCGCCGCATCTTCGCCAACCAGGTGCTC
>CAYZKI010000195.1:6333-6620 GCA_964478745.1 uncultured Bacteriovoracaceae bacterium | reverse complement strand
CGATCTCGGCCTGGTAAGGCGTGTACTGCGTGTACCAGCCGGGGTTCTCGAGGATGTTCCTCTGGATCACGCCGGGAACGATCGTCCCGGAATATCCCATCCCGATATAGGAACGGAAAACCTGATTATCGTCGGCCAGCGCCCGAAGCTCGGCCAAGGCGTCCGCCTCGGAACGCGGCGGATCCAGCCGCAATGGCCGATCGTTCCGGATCTGGGACGGTAAGGTTTTTTCGACCAACTGCTCCAACGACTCGACGCCTAAGAAACTCAACATCTCGCGGGTGTCG
>CAYZKI010000195.1:0-6323 GCA_964478745.1 uncultured Bacteriovoracaceae bacterium | reverse complement strand
TCGCACGTGGGCCAATGTGCCTCTGGGCGAACGAGTTCGAGTTGCGCATGGACGGATTCTTATCAAGCCCCGCAAGAAAAGTCTTGACCCGTTTTTCCGACGCCGCCCTTGTCCTTGAGCCGACCGTGGGATTAAGGTGTCGGCTCTCGTGGGAGCCAAGCCTATTTCCTCCACTACCGGATCCTCATCGACGCTGTCGATCGATGAACTTGCCAAGGTCTTCAACTCCGCCCTGCTTTCGACCCGCGCCGCGGGCTCGAAGGACGTCGCGGGCGAGATGCTCGAGCTCGTTCGGTCGCCGGCGTTCCGGGCCATCCTCATGGCCGTACGGCAGCTCGCGGTCCTGGAAGGGCTGAGCGAACGGCAGGCCGCCGAGCAGTTGGTCCGCACTTTCCGCAAGATGGACGTCCTCTGGGCCGATTACGTCTTCGCGGAAGGCCTTGAGCGCGTCCGCTCCCAGTGCCCTTAGAACTCAGGTCTTCAAAACGAATTCCCAGGGGATCTCAATCTCGCCGTTGGCGTTCACGATCCCTTTCGGGGGATTGGGAAACGGGCCAGCCTCGTTGAATGCCTTGACGGCCGCATCGTCCAGGTCGCGCGTGCCGGATTCGCCCAGGACACGGACTTTGACGATTTCGCCGCCTCCGTTGAGGATGACCAATACGCGGGTCACGTGGTCCATGTCGCTCGCGAGCTGGCGGCCCGAGCGATAGTACTTGCCGAGCTTTTCGCGGAGGATCGGGACCCAGGCGCGGTCGAGGCGCTCGCGGATTCTCTGGAAGTATCCGTAGAAGACGAATTCCTTCGTGTTGAGCGCGGTGCGATCCGACTCGCGGATGCCCTTCACGTAGTCCTGCGGCGATTTTCCCTGCTCGGCCCACTGCTCGACGGCGGGCGCGCGCTGGCTCGTCGAGGGAACGATGGGAATGCCGTACTTCGAAAGCGGCTTCTCGCGCAGCAGGTCGGCGAGCTCCTGCGCCTGCGCCGCCTTCGGGCGCGCGGCCTGCTGGGTCCTGCCCATGGCCGTCATGCGCTCCTTGTTCACGGTCTGGCGATCGACCCTCTGGTTCTGCTCCCCAAGGAACGCCTTGTCGGGGGCTTGCTCGACCTTTTCACCCTTCACCGTCTGGACGATCTGCCGCCTGATCTCGGCATTTTTCTGCTCGAGATGCCTCGTCACGTCCGGCTGCAGTTCGATCCAGGTGAGGCGCGAGGGCGTGGCCATTTCGGCTTGGCGGCTCAGCAAGTACGAGCACAGCAGGAAGAAGACAAAATGAACTACGATGGAAAGCGAAATTGAGAAACGCAGAGAAACACCGACTCCCATTCCGATTGTACCACCTCCGAGGTCGCGAAAGCCCCTCTGCGCGCGAAATCCTTTCAGGATTTTCAACAGCGCCTATGGAAGCGTCGGAACTACTCCAGGTCTTCTTTAAAGAATTCCGTCTGGCCTTCTTGACGGCTTGAAAGCGGGTCGCTGCTCTCGGTGGGCTGCGTACCCTCGATGAAGGCTTCCTTGATCGAGCGGGAGGAATTTGACGGGGCGAGCTTGCCGGTGTTCGGGTCGATGCTCGCGAAAACCACTCCCGGCGGCACGGGAAAATCCCCTTCGGGATAGCTCTTCACGGCTTCGGTCATGTAGCCGAGCCAGATCGGCAGCGCGGCCTTCGCGCCGGTCCCCGTCGAGCCCATCTGGCGCTGGTTGTCGAACCCGACCCAGACGCCGGTGACCACCTGAGGCGTGAAGCCCATGAACCAGGCGTCGTTATACTCGTTCGTCGTTCCCGTCTTGCCGGCGGCCGCCCGGCCGAGGCTTCGCGCCTCGTAACCGGTTCCGTAGTTCACGACTTCCTTCATCAGATGCGTCATGACGTACGCGACCCGGGGATCCATGACCTGGTCCGGGTCGTCAGCCGGAGGATACGACGGGAGCGGGATCGGCTTGAGCTGCTCCGTGGTCTGGGTCGGCGCGGCCGAGGGCACCGGCAGGGGCGACGCGCCGGGGGTGGCCTCGGCGACCGCCGGAGCCGGCGTCTCGACCGGCGCCGGAAGCGGCGGAATCCTGACTTCGGCGGGCAAGGGCTTCGGCGTCAGCTCCTCGAGCGTCCGCCCGTCGCGATCAAGAATCTTAGTGTAGAAAAGGGCGTCAACTTTCCGTCCGAGCCTCGGGAAGAGCGCGTAGGCGCGGGTCAGCTCGATCAGGCTCGTGCTTCCGCTCCCCAGGGAAATGGAGAGGTCCTGGTTGAAGTGGCCCGTCAGGCCGAGGCGGCGGGCGTAGTCGATCATCGAGCCGACCTGAACCGTCTGGACGATCTTGATGGTGGGTACGTTGCGCGACTTGATCAGCGCCTGGCGGAAAGTCGTGTCGCCGTAGAACTTCTCCTCGAAGTTCGTGGGCTTCCATTTGCCCGACTCGGAGTCTTCGTACACCAGGGGCGCGTCCACGATGATCGTCGCGGGCGTGTAGCCTTTTTCGAGACCCGCGGCGTAGATGAACGGCTTGAAGGCCGAGCCGGGTTGCCGCTGGGCCTGGGTGGCGCGGTTGAATTGCGACTGGTTGTAGCCGAAGCCGCCTTCCATCGCCATGACGTAACCCGTCTTGGCGTCGATCGAGATTAGCGCCCCTTCGACCTGCGGCTCCTGCTCGAGACTCACGTGGAAGCCCGGGATCTTTTCCTTCTCGGGGACGCCCAGGTACTTCGCGAGGATCACGTCCCCGCGGGACAGCACCCGCGACGGATAGCTCGGCTCGGGGCCCTTGCCGGGCGTCGCTTCGCGATAAGGCTTGGCCCATTTCATCCTGTCGAAAGTCAAAGTCGTCTTCACGGGACCGAGTGTCACCTCGGCGAGCTTCTTTTTGTCGTCGACGGCGGTGACCAGGCCTTCGTAGATCTCGCCCACGTCGAGGAGCTGGTCTTCCGTCTGGATGCCGGCTTCGCGCATCGCCTCGAGCGCGTCTACCTTTCCATCCGGGAGCAGGACGACGTAGCCGATCTTCTTTCCGATCAGCTTGACCTTCGACTCCTTGACGAAGCCGTCGACCTCTTCGGGCTTCAGCTTCCTGATCGGGCCGCGATAGCCGAGACCCTTGTCGACGTTCCGCAAACCGTCCCTCAGGCTCTTCGCAGCCGCCATCGACAGCGCGCGGCTCGCGGGTACCTGGATGGTGAGCCCGTCTTCCCAGACCGCCTTCTCGCCGTACTTCTCCTGGACGACCCGTCGAATGTGCTCGATCAGGTGGCCCGCGTACTTGAGATTCAGGTTCTCGTCGTCGTAGATGCGGACGGGCGTATTGAGCGCCTCGCGGAGCTGGGGTTCCGTGATCGCGCCGGTCTCGTACATTCTCCGGAGAACGTACCTCTGCCGCTCCTTCGCCTTATGAGGCGCGAGAACCGGGCTGTACTTGCTCGGCGCCTGCGGGAGGCCCGCGAGAATCGCCGCTTCAGGCAGCGTGACCTGCGAGATATCCTTCCGGAAGTAGGTCTTCGCCGCGGCCTGGACGCCGTACGCGCCATGGCCGAGGTACATCTCGTTCAGGTAGAGATAGAGGATGTCCTGCTTGGACATGTTCTTCTCGAAGCGACTCGCCAGGATCGCCTCTTTGATCTTCCGCGTGTAGTCCTGCGCGGGCGTCAGAAGCAGCATCTTGGCCACCTGCTGGGTGATCGTGCTTCCGCCCTGCACCTTGTGGCCGGCCTTGAAGTTCGCGATCGCGGCGCGGATGATGCTCGCCACGTTGATTCCGGGATGCTCGAAGAACTGGTCGTCTTCCGCCGAGATGAACGCCTTCACCACGACTTCCGGGATCCTGTCGTAAGGAACCAGGTAGCGGCGCTGCTTGTAGAACTCACCGAGCAGCTCCTCGTCCGACGGCGGGACGGAGGGCTTCATGGCCGCGGCCGCCGCGACGGGGCCACCCGGTTGCGCCGCTGCCGAAGGGGCCGCGGAGGGCTTCGCCTCGGGAGCGGGTGCTCCGGCTGGGCCGCTGGCGGCGATCACGCCGTTGTTCCCGATCACGCGGGTGACCGTCATGGGACGGTAGTCGGCGACGTTGAGGATCGGCGGGAGATCCTTCGAGAAATACCAGAACACGCTTCCGCCCACGACTCCCGCGACGAGCGTGCCGGCGACGGCGAGGATGAAAAGCGTCCGGAAAACCCAGGTCGCGCGCGACTCCGGGGGCTCCTGCACCGGAATGATGGGCGGGGGCCCGCCGCCAGGCGGGTTCTGCGGAAAAGGATACTGCGTCATCGAGGAGCTCCGGTCAGGCTTCGGATCGCTTCAAGCTGCGAGCGGGCGGATGCGCGGCCCCGCGCGATCGCCGCCGCGCGCTTCTTGAAGTCCGTCCTCTGAATGTCCTTCAGATCGGGCTTGAGGATCAAGTCCGCGTCCAATCCTTCGGTCGATGCCGCCGCGTCGGCATGCACGTAGATGACCGGCCCAAGCCCGAGCGAGCGGGCTTCGCGAAGCAGGCTCTTCACGTTCTGCTTCGACGAATGCACCTTCGCGCCCTGCCATTCGCCCGGCTCGAGCAGCTTCGGATCCGCGAGCGCGCCACGGAGCGCGTCGACGAGCTCTCCTTTGGACGCGATGATCGGCTCCTGCCGATCCGTCTCGAACATCACCCGCAGCGGGATCTTCGCTTGAGAGATGTCGCGCTTGGCGAACTCCCGCTCGAGCTCGGACTCGAGCTTGCTGCCGCTCCCCTGTCCCCTGAAAATCCCCTTCATGAGGCCGCCGCCCGAGAAGGCCTGTTCGTCGAAGCGAAGCAACGCCCATTCGAGCCGGTTCACGTTCTCGTCGATCGCGTAGATCGCGGCGATCAGGCTGCCCATTTCGGTGCCGAGCACCGCGCCGACAGGAAGCTTGGCCTCCTTGAGCGCGCGAAGGACCCCCGCGTGCGCGAAACCTTCGGCCATCCCCGGGCCGAACACCAGCACGGCGCGCTTCACTTGAACCCTTTCCGGGCCGTAGCTGTCGACGGGCGCGGGTGGAGGCGGGCCATAGACCTCGCCCTCACCGGCGGGCGTGGCGGGAGCCTCCGCGCTCGTTGCGGCGGGGCCTTCTTCCGGTTTCGTCTTCGCGCCCGAGCAACCCGCCGACCCGAAGGTCAGTACGGAGAGGATCAGTGCGCCGATCGCAAGATGAGTCAGAGAGCGTTGAGCTTCCAATGCGCGAGAAACTCCCTATTTCCGTGAGTGCCTGTAATGGGAGATTCTATCAAGCCACGCATGGCCAGGCCAAGGGTTTCACCGAAGGCCGCGAGGTCGGCCACCGCTTTTTGACGGTCCTCCTCGGACTGGACCAGGCCGCCCTTTCCGACTTTTTCCTTCCCGACCTCGAACTGGGGCTTGATCAGGGTGATCCAGTCGGTTTCCGGGCGCGCGACGGCCAGCAGCGGGGGCAGGATCAGCTTCAAGGAGATGAAGGAAACGTCCGCAACGATTAGGTCGACCTTTTCCCCGATGTCCTCGAACTTGAGGTTCCGCGCGTTGTAGCCTTCCTTGACCACCACCCGCGCGTCAGAGCGGATCTTCCAGTCGAGCTGGCTGTGCCCGACGTCGACCGCATGGACGCGGGGCGACCCGCGCATCAGGAGCACCTGGGTGAAGCCGCCCGTCGAAGCTCCGACATCGAGGCCGATCCTGCCTTCGACGGGAATCTTGAACTGATCGAGCGCGGCGGCGAGCTTGATGCCTCCCCGGGAAACGTAAGGATGGTCCTCGCCCTTCAGGCGGATCCGGGCGTCCTCCGGCACCGAGTGACCGGCCTTGGTGACGGGCACGTCGTCGACCAGGACCTTGCCGGCCAGGATGAGGCTTTGCGCGCGCTCCCGGCTGGGCGCGAAACCTTGCTCAACGAGAAGAACGTCGATCCGCTTCTTGGCCATGGCAGGTCAGGTTCGTCCGTCCAGGAGCGCGCGAACCCGGGCCTCGATCCCGCCGCCGTCCACCCATGCCGCTCTCTCGATCGCGCCGACGGAGCCATGCTCGAAGAATCGGTCGCCGAAGCCCGCGGTCTGAAGCCTTCCCCAGCGCGCGCACAGCTCGGCCCACAGGCGCTGGCCCACGCCGCCCTCGGTCGCTCCGGCCTCCACGCAAAGCACCTTCGAGTTCGGGTGCGCCGCCAGCTCCTCGATCAGCTCGCGCGGGACGGGCTTGATGTCCACGAGCGAGTAGACGCTCACGGACTCCGCCGCGGGATCGACTTTGCGGACAGCCTCGGCCGTCTGCTGGGCAAGCGCTCCGACGGCGACCACCCGCAGCTCAGGCTCGGGGCTGCGTTGGTGGACGCGGAAGCCATGCTCGAGGCGAAGAGAGAGC
>CAYZKI010000194.1:4036-6629 GCA_964478745.1 uncultured Bacteriovoracaceae bacterium | reverse complement strand
CGCCTGAGCCTGCGGATCAGACCAGCGAAACGACGTCGCGGCCGAAGCTCTGGTTCACCGACTTCACCATCTGGGGAGTCGCCGCGACCGAGAGCGTTGCCGGGAGGTCCATCGAGGTCTTGAACGTCGGATCGCTGAAGGCGATCTTCACGGGACAGCGCCCGCGGTTCTGCATGAGCGTCTTCTTGAGCTCGCGAAGCTGCTCGGCCTTGAGCTCTCCGGGGGTGAGCTTGAGCATCACGCGCTGGACGCGGTTCTTGTGCGCGTCGGCCACCCACTCGAGGTTCTTGGCCAGGATCTTCGGCGCTTCCTCCGAGATCTCGATCTCGCCGGTGAGCAGCACGACCTCGGCCTCGGACGTCGCGCGCTTCACCATCTCCTGCATCTGCGCGTACGCGTCCGGGAAGAACACGACCTCGAGCTTGCCGCGAAGGTCCTCGATCTGGCCGAAGGCCATGCGGCTTCCCTTCTTGGTCATCACCTCGCGCACCTCGCCGAGCAGGCCCGAGAGCCTCACCTCGGTTTTCGGGGCGCGGAAACGGCCCGGGCCGCCCCAGCCTTCTCCTCCGCCGCCTCCGTACTGCGGCTCGGGCGCCGCGGGCGCGCTCTTTCTCTGCTCGAGCTTCTGCTGGACGAAGCTCCGCACGCGCTCGGTCGACCAGCCCAACCACTCCTCGCAGATGCCCTGCCAGGTATCCATCGGGTGGCCCGAGACGTAGAAGCCCACCACCTGCTTCTCGAGCTGCAGCTTCTTGGACTGCGGCCAGTCCTCTTCCTGCTTGAAGATGTTCGCCGTCGGGGTGACGAGCTTCACCTCCTCGGCGCTGAAGGAGTCGAACAGCGAGGTCTGGCCGAGCTCGCGCTCCTCCTGCTCGTCGCCCGCGTGCTCGATCAGCGGCTCGAGCGATCCGAAGAGGCTCGCGCGGTTCACCTCGGCGATCGAGTCGAAGGCTCCGCAGAGCGTGAGCGCTTCCATGACCTTCTTGTTCGCCTTGCGCGTGGAAACCCGGCGCGCGAAGTCGAGCACGCTCGCGAACGGCCCGCCCGTCTCGCGCGCCTCGAGGATCGTGTCGACGGCGATGCCGCCCACGCCCTTGATGGCTTCGAGGCCGAAGCGGATGCCGCGTTTTCCGTTCTCGAGCTTCTCCACTGAAAACTTCTTCGAGGACCGGTTCACGTCCGGCGGAAGGACTTTGAGCCCGTGAGCGGCGGCGTCACCGATGTACTTCGTGAGCTTGTCGGTGTTGTCCATTTCCGTCGTCATCAGCGCGGCCATGAACTCGGCCGGATGATGCGTCTTCAGATACGCCGTCTGGTACGTCAGCACGCCGTAGGCCGCCGAGTGCGACTTGTTGAATCCGTACTCGGCGAATTTCGCCATCAAATCGAAGATCGACTCGGCCTTCTTGGCGTCCAGGCCCTTTCCGGTCGCGCCCTTGACGAAGATCTCGCGGTGCTTCGCCATCTCCTCGGGCTTCTTCTTGCCCATCGCGCGGCGGAGGAGGTCCGCTTGCCCGAGCGAGTAGCCCGCGAGCTCGCGGGCGATCTGCATCACCTGCTCCTGGTAGAGGATGACGCCGTAGGTGTCGCGCAGGATCGGCTCGAGCGCCGGCACCTCGTAGACGCTCTCCTTGCGCCCGTGCTTGCGCTCGATGAAGTCGTCGACCATGCCGGAGCCGAGCGGGCCCGGGCGGTAAAGCGCGTTGATGGCGGTCAGATCCTCGAGCGACGAGGGCATCAGCCTCATGCAGAGGTCTTTCATGCCCGAGCTCTCGACCTGGAAGATCCCGTCCGTGTCTCCCGAGCCGATCAGCGCGAAGACCTCGGGATCCGAGTAGTTCATCTTCTCCAGGACGAACTCGGCTTCCGCGGTGCCGGGTTCGGCCGTTTGCCGGACGAACTTCACGGCGTTGTCGATCACGGTGAGCGTCTTCAGCCCGAGGAAGTCGAACTTCACCAGGCCGATGGCCTCGGCGAAGTCCTTGTCGAACTGCGTGACCTTGTCGCCGTCCTTGCCCACGTAGAGCGGGCAGTAGGTCACGACCGGGTTCTCGGTGATGATAACGCCCGCCGCGTGGATGCCGGCGTTGCGGTACAGGCCTTCGAGCGCCTTCGCGTATTCCCAGACCTTGGCGACCTTGGGCTCGTTCTCGATGCGCGACTGAAGCTGCGGCTCGGCAAGCAGCGCCTGCTCGAGCGTGATGCCCGGATCGCCCGGGATCAGCTTCGTGATGCTGTCGCTCTCGGCGAAGCTCAGGCCCATCACGCGCGCGACGTCCTTGATCGCGGCTTTGGCCTGGAGCTTCCCGAACGTGATGATCTGGACCACGTTGTCGGCGCCGTACTTCCGCGAGACGTAGTCGATCACCTCGCTTCTGCGGTCCTGGCAGAAGTCGACGTCGAAGTCGGGCATCGATACGCGCTCGGGGTTGATGAAGCGCTCGAAGAGCAGCTTGAACTCGATCGGGTCGATGTCGGTGATGCGAAGCGCGTAGGCCACGAGCGAGCCCGCGCCCGAGCCGCGGCCCGGACCGACCGGGATGTCGTGCTCCTTCGCCCAGTTGATGAAGTCGGCGACGATCAGGAAGTAGGC
>CAYZKI010000194.1:3534-4026 GCA_964478745.1 uncultured Bacteriovoracaceae bacterium | reverse complement strand
TTTGTAGATAAAATCATTCAATCGGCGGCCCGGATGTCGAAACTCATTCGGGATTTGCTCAACTTCTCGCGGCTTTCGGCCGATCAGGAAGGCATGACGCCGGTACGGTTGAACGACGTAGTAAAACGGGTGCTCGACGATCAGGAAGTAGGCCGAGAAGCCTGTCCTCTCGATCATCGTGAGCTCGTCCTCGAGGCGCTGGTGGTAGCTCTTCTCGAGCTCGGCCCACTCGGGCTTCGCGCGCTTCAGGACGAAGCCCGGCTCCTCGAATCGGCGGGCCATGCCCGCGCGCGACTGCTCGCGGAAATAGGCGATCAGGTCGAACGGCGCGTCCTTCGCCACCCCGTCAGGGCGGAAGTTCGGAAGATGGTAGATCGGGCGGCCCTTCTCGTCCTTGAACTGGAACTCGACGTTGCAGCGATCCGCGATCTTTCCGGTGTTCTCGAACGCCTCGGGAAAGCGCGAGAACCTTTCGAGAAGAAGGTCCGCGGG
>CAYZKI010000194.1:0-3524 GCA_964478745.1 uncultured Bacteriovoracaceae bacterium | reverse complement strand
GGCTTGAGGTAGTACTCCGCCGGCGCGAGGCTCTTCGGGCGGTCGAAGTCGAGGTTCTTGCCGTGGTCGATGCACTGGAGCACCTCATGCGCCTCGGCGTCGTGGGAATGCAGGTAATGGCAGTCGACCGACGCGACCGTCTCCACGCCGTGCTTCTTGCCCCACTGGCTCAGGATCTCGTTGACGTGGTCCTGCTCGGGCACGCCCGTGTCCTGGAGCTCGAGGTAGAAGTCCTCCTTGAAGCGCTTCTTGAACCAGAGAAGCGACTCGGTGCCGGCTTCCGTCTCGCCCAGGAGCGCCTTGTAAGGGATCTCGCCCTTCAGGCACCCCGAGAGAACGATGAGCCCGTCGCCGTACTGGTCGAGGAGCTCGCGGTCGACCGCCGCGCGGGCGGCGGGCACGCCCTTCTGCGGCGGCGGCACGTCGATGTACGACTGCGTGACCATCTTGCAGAGGTTGCGGTAGCCCGCGAGGTCTTTGCACAGGAGCACGAGATGGTGATAGCGGGGGCCGCGCTGCTGCTGCGCGCCCTGTCCTGCCGTCGCCGCGTTCTGCGGCTGCGGCATCACGCGCCTTCCGTCGGGCGCGAAGAAAACCTCGCAGCCGATGATCGGCTTGATGCCCGCCTTCTTCGCCTCGAGGTAGAAGTCGACCGCGCCGAACAGGTTATGCATGTCCGTGATCGCGATCGCGTCCATGCCGAGCTCTTTCGCGCGCGAGACGAGCGAATCCGTCGGAATCGCGCCCTGAAGCAAGCTGTACTGCGTATGGACGTGAAGGTGGACGAACCTCGGATGCATCGAATTCCTTTGGCTGGCCGGGCCTGCGAGTGCGGGGTTCCTTCTTAAGTCACGCCGCGCATGATCGCAATGTGCGGGGCATAAAGAAAGCCGGCACGACGCAGTCCGCCATCGCGGGCGCGCCCCAGCTCCACGTACGCGATCCGCTCACCGGGCAGCGGGATCGGTGCGTAAGGGGGAAGGTAGACCTTCGCGCGTCCCCCCTCGGGCAGGTCGACGACGACCGACTGAAGGCAGCGGAACCATCCGAAGTAATCGTTCCAGGCTTCGGCGGGCCGGCTCACCACCGCCATCTTCACGGCCTTCTCGTCCCGCAGGAGCCGGCGGACGCGGCGATAGGTCTGGTTCGCCGAATCGATCCCCCACCACGCGGCGACCAGGGTCAGCCAGAGCGGGATCCCGGCGACCGCGAGCTGGACTCCGCGCCCGGACCAGAACTCCCCGCACTTCCGCTGGTTGTAGTCGCTCTGAGCGACTCCGGGCCAGCAGAGCTCGGGCACCTCGAAGAGCTCGCCGCGGATCGCGTGCTGCGGAAGGAAAACCTTCATCAGAAGGGCGACCGCGATCGAGCCCAGGATGGCGAGCGTCCAGGCGCGGAGCGCGATGCGCGCCTTCGGCATCCTCGAGTACGGCCCCTCCACCCCGCTCACTCCCATTCGATCGTCGCGGGCGGCTTCGAGGAGACGTCGTACACCACGCGGTTCACGCCGCGCACCTCGTTGCAGATGCGGGAGGAGACGTAGGCCAGGAACTTCGAGTCGAACGGATACCAGTCCGCGGTCATTCCGTCGCTCGAGGTGACCGCGCGCAGCGCGATGACATGATCATGAGTGCGACCGTCGCCCTGCACGCCGACCGTGCGGATGGGAAGGAAGACGGCGAAGGCCTGCCAGATCTGGTCGTAGAGGCCCGCCTCCCTGATCGACTCGATGAAAATCTCGTCGGCGAGCTTCAAGATCTCGAGCTGCTCGCGCGTGATCTCGCCGATCATGCGCACGGCGAGCCCCGGGCCCGGGAACGGATGCCGCTTCAGGAACTCCTCAGGCACGCCGAGCACGCGGCCGAGCTCGCGCACCTCGTCCTTGAAGAGGTCGCGCAGCGGCTCGATCAGCTTGAGCCTCATGTTCTCGGGCAGGCCGCCCACGTTGTGGTGCGACTTGATCGTGTGGGAGAACTTCTTGCCGCCGGCCGCGCCGCCGCTCGAGGGCGCCGGGCTGGACTCGATGACGTCGGGATACAAAGTGCCCTGCACGAGCCACTCGGGGACGTGGCCGACCTCTTTGGCGATCTCGCGCGAGGCCCGGTCGAACTCCTCGATGAACTGCGCCCCGATGATCTTGCGCTTCTTCTCCGGGTCCGTCACGCCGGCCAGCTTCGCCAGGAAGCGGTCCGAAGCGTCGATGCAGGTCACGCGAAGATGAAGCTGGTCCTCGAACATCTTCATCACGCGCTCGCGCTCGCGGTAGCGGAGAAGCCCGTGGTCGACGAAGAAGCAATGGAGCCTGTCGCCGATGGCCTTGTGGACGAGCGTCGCGGCGACCGTCGAGTCGACGCCGCCCGAAAGGCCGAGGATCACGTGCTGGTCCGGGCCGACCTTCGAGCGGATGTCGGCGACCTGCTCCTCGAGCACGGAGCCCATGCTCCAGTCGGGCTTGATGCCCGCGATCTCCAGGAGAAAGCGCCTCAGGATCTCCTTGCCGCGCTCGGTGTGCGCGACCTCCGGATGGAACTGCAGCCCGTACAGGCCCGCGGCCGGGTTCTCCATCGCGGTGATGCCGCCCGCGGCGCTCGAGGCGCTCGGCACGAATCCCGGCGGCACGCGCTCGGTCTCGTCGCCGTGGCTCATCCAGGCCTGGAACGGGCGCGCGAGATCGCCCGCGAACAGCTTGCTCACGCTCTCGGGCTTGACCTCCATCCGGCCATACTCGCGCACCTTGGCCTTGCGGACCTCGCCGCCGAGCTCGCGCGCCAGGAGCTGCATGCCGTAGCAGACGCCTAGCGTCGCCACCTTCTGCTGCTTCTGGTAATCGGCGAAGCCCGCGGGGAGCGTCGGCGCGCCTTCCTCGTACACCGAGTTCGGACCGCCTGAGAGAATCACCGCGCGCGGGTTCAGGCCCTTAAGCCTCTCGAGCGAAGCGTCGCCCGGAATGACGATCGAGTAGATGCCGAGCTCGCGCACGCGGCGGGTGATCAGCTGAGTGTACTGCGAGCCGTAATCGACGATGACGACCGTCTGATGCGCGCCCGACTTCGCCGTGCCGGCACTCACCGCTTGTTCTCCAGGCGGTAGTTCGGGGCTTCGATCGTGATGTCGACGTCGTGCGGGTGGCTCTCGGCCAGGCCGCTGTTGGTGATGCGGACGAACTTCGCGCGCTTGTGGAGATCGGCGATCGTCGGCGAGCCCGTGTAACCCATGCCGGCCCGCACGCCACCCAGCAACTGATGGACGTTGAAGGAGAGGCTCCCGCGATACGGGACCCGGCCCTCGATCCCTTCGGGAACGAGCTTGCGGACCTCGTCGACGTCGTTCTGGAAATACCGGTCCTTCGAGCCATGGGCCTGCGCCATCGCGCCGAGGCTGCCCATCCCGCGGTAGCTCTTGTAGGAGCGGCCCATGTAGAGAAGAATCTCGCCCGGCGCCTCGTCCGTGCCCGCGAAAAGGGAGCCGATCATGACGGCGCTCGCGCCGGCCGCCAGCGCCTTCACGATGTCGCCGCTGTACTT
>CAYZKI010000193.1:4121-6682 GCA_964478745.1 uncultured Bacteriovoracaceae bacterium | reverse complement strand
ACCTTGGCCACCTTGTCGAGCGAACGGCGCGCGGCCAGGAACTCGAAACCGTTCATCACGGGCATCATGAGGTCGAGGATCACGACGTCCGGCCTGACCTCGGTCTGGAAAAGCTCGAGCCCCTCGCGGCCGTTCGACGCCGTCAGGACCTCGTAGCCTTCGGCTTCGAGCACGTCCTTCAGGTTCGATCGGATTTCGCGATCATCCTCGATGACGAACACAGTTCCGCTCTTTTTCGCCTGGCTCATCCGCTTGTCCTTGAAAACGATGCCCGATCCAATAGCATCAAGGTTATCGCATGCCTCTCCAGGGATTAAAGCAGGAAACCCATCGCTTGATCGCGCTAAAACGCATGCGGATCGATTCCTTGAAGAATGATTCACAAATCGATTCGTTCCTTCGCCTCTCATCGCAGGCGCTGCGGCTTCCGATGGTCTCGCTCACGTGCGTGGACGCCCATGTCGAATGGATGCTAGGCAGTCACGGCTTCGTGCCGCCGCTTCCGGGATCGCTTCCCCGCCACGACTCGTTGGCGGATCGGGTCGTCCGGTCGGGAGAGCTCACGCTCATTCCAGAGCTCCAGTCGGATCCCCATCTGGCGGACAATCCCGCGTGCGCCCAGGCACGGTCGTTCGTTGGCGTGCCGGTTCCGTTTCCCGACGGCGAGATCATGACCGTCCTCTGCGCCTTCACGCCCAAAGGCTCGGAACCGCTTCATCTGGCGGATGCGGACCGCGCGCTCCTTTCGCAGCTCGCGACTCAAGCCGGAGTGCTCCTTCATTCAAGGAAGCTCAAGCATGAGGTCGAGCAGGCGGAGAACGAGCTCCAGGTCGCGTTCTCGGGCCTGATCCGGGCGCATTCACGCCTGCTCGGCCAGGAGGACCAGCTCGCTCACCTCGCCAAGATGGCCTCGCTCGGCGAGATGGCCAGCACGATCGTGCACGAGATCAACAACCCGCTCGGCACGCTTCAGCTGACCATCGAGACGCTCAAGGACATGGCCCGGACCGGGGAGGCGAAGCCTCCCGCGGTCATCGACACCTGCACGGTGGTCGAGAGCATCATCTCGCGCATCTCCCAGATCATCCGGTCCACCCGCTCGATGGCCAGGCGCGACGACACGGATCCCTTCCTCTGCGTGCCTTTCGAGCAGATCATCGACGAGACCCTCGAGATCTGCGCCAAGAAGCTGCGCTCGCTCGAAATCGCTTTTTCGCGGCCCTCGGTCCCGCCGAAGACCAATATCGAGTGCCGCCGCGGGCAGATCTCCCAGGTCATCCTGAATCTCATCATCAACGCGATCGACGCCGTGGAAGCCGCGGCCCAGGCGGGAAAGCGCGAGAAGTGGATCCGCGTCGACGTCAAGGTCAGCGGAGAGAACGTCGAGATCGCCGTCGAGGACAGCGGCGCGGGCGTCCCCGAGGCGCTTCGCGAGCAGATTTTCCTCGGGTTCTTCTCGACGAAGGCCCCAGACCAGGGAACCGGGCTCGGACTCCTGACTTCGAAGCGGATCGTCGCCGCTCACCAGGGCAGCCTCAGGCTCGACACGACCGCTCCTCACACGCGCTTCGTCGTGAGCCTTCCCATGCACCAGTACCGGAGGTAGTCCCGCGAACGAAACGGGCCCGGCGCTCCCGAAGGAATGCCGAGCCCGTCGTCACGAGCCATTCAAGACAAGCCTGCTCGAAAAGGCGGCCGGATGGAGCTTACCAGCGGCCACCGCGGGAGCAGCAGTACGGAACGTCGTACGCGTTGCCCATGTCGCGCATGCCGCGGCTGGCGCAGCTGTTCGAGAAGGAGTGCGTGCCGCCGAGGGCACCACAGGACTTCAGGCACTGTCCGCCCTTCATGCCCCAATGCGGGTAGGGTTGAGTGCGGGGATCGCATCCGCTCGAGCGGCCCCAGCCGCCGCGTCCGCGATCGTCGCCACGGCCCCAGCCGCCGCGTCCGCGATCGTCGCCACGGCCCCAGCCGCCACGGCCGCGATCATGGTCTTCGACGCCGTAGCCTTCCTCCAGCTCGGTGGCGAACTCGAGGTCTTCGGCGGTCACGTCCTCATCGCCGAGATAGGTGAAGGCGGGAGCATCGTCCGCCAGGGAGACTTCGGATTCATTCGCGAACGCGGGAAGCGTCGGAGCGGCAAAGAGCACGAACAGGGATGCCGCGCTCACCATCTGAGAGACTTTCATGGAACCTTCCTTTCAAGAAGTTTCCGCAACCCATGGCAAGGGATATACCGGCCGTCCAAGCGGACACCTGAGCGCTCAATTCACTTCAATTCAATAACTTGATGCGACGCGTCTTAGATTTCGAAAGCATTTCTTGTGGCGAAAGCTGGCTCTGGCGCCAACCTGCACCGGTGCGAGACGGTCTCGTCCCGCGAGATCAGCCGCCGAGCTCTTCCCAACGGCGATAGAGACGATCGATCTCCGCCTGGGTGGCCGCCATCTCGTTTGAAATCTCCGTGAGTCGCGCGGCTCTCGCCGCGTTCTCGGGCTTCGCGCTCTCCGCCTCGAGCTCGGCGAGCCTGGCCTCGGCCTTGTGGATCGCCTCTTCCATGC
>CAYZKI010000193.1:0-4111 GCA_964478745.1 uncultured Bacteriovoracaceae bacterium | reverse complement strand
CTCTTGCATGCCATCGAGCTCGCGCTGCTCCTTGAAGCTCAGCTTGCGGGGCTTGCTCTGCAGCGCGGGGGCCGGCGCTGATTTCGAAGTCGCGGCAGCGGGCGCCTGGCCCGCCTGGGCGCGGGAACGCGCCGACTGCTCTGCCTTCCAGCTCTCCCACTGGGCCAGGCCCGCGAACGAGGTGATCACGGGCCTGCCGTTGTCCGTCGAGAAAGCGAGGATCTGGTTGGCCACCTGATCGAGGAAGTAGCGATCGTGGGTCACGAGAAGGACCGCGCCGTCGAACTCCTGCAGCATGTCCTCGAGCACGTTCAGCGTCGCGAGGTCGAGGTCGTTGGTCGGCTCGTCGAGCACGAGGAGGTTCGACTCGCGGAGCATCAGCTTGGCGAGAAGAAGCCTGCTCTGCTCGCCGCCGGAAAGCTTTCCGACTTCCATCTCCATCTGCGAGTACGAGAAGAGGAAGCGATCCAGGTACCCTTTCACGTGCACGCGGCTGCCGCGGTAGGTGACGTGATCGCCCGTCGGGCACAGCGTGCGCAGCACGGTCAGCTCCGGATCCAGGCTCTCCCGGTTCTGCTCGAAGTAGTTCACGAGCAGATGCTCGGAGCGCGTCACCTGCCCCGTGTCGGGAGCCTCGTCGCCCACGAGAAGGCGGATCAGCGTCGACTTTCCGCAACCGTTCGGGCCCAGCAGGGCAACGCGGCTTCTCGGGGTCAGGAGCAGGTCGAGCTTCGGCACGATCAGGCGGTCGCCGTAGGACTTCGAGATCCCGCGAGCCTCCAGAAGCTTCTTTGGACTTTTGTCCGCCGACTGGAAATCGATGCGGACCTCCTGGGTCCGGTTGCGGAAGCCCAGCTCGGCGACCTCGTCCTTCAGCTCCCCTGCCCGCTGGATCCGGGCCTGCTGCTTGGTCGTGCGCGCCTTCGCGCCTTGCCTGAGCCACTCGGTCTCGCGACGAAGGGTGTTCCTGAGCCTGAGCTCGCGCGCCTCCTGCGATTCCATCATGCTCTGCTTGGTTTCGAGGTATTTGTCGTAGCTGCCGCTCACGCTGAGGAGCCCGCCCGGATTCCGCCGGTCGAGCTCGAGGATCCGGTTCGAGACGCGTTGGAGAAACAGCCTGTCGTGCGTGACCGTCAGCGCGGCGAAGCGCGACCTGGCGAGGAACTCCTCGAGCCAGAGAATGCTTTCCACGTCCAGGTGGTTGGTGGGTTCGTCAAGAAGCAGAAGATCGGGGTCGCGAACGAGCTCGCGCGCGAGCGCGACGCGCTTTTTCCAGCCGCCCGAAAGCGAGGCGACCGGGGATTCCGGCCCGATCTCCGCTCCGCCCGAGAGGGAAAGCTTCGACATGATCTCCTGGGCGCGGGCGATCTCCTCCCAGCTGTCGGGATCGCGCGAGCCCTCGAGAACGCTGGACTGAACGGTCGCGCCATCCCTGAAGCGGGGCACCTGCGGCAGGTACGAGACGCGGAGCCCGCGCTGCACGGAAAGCGTCCCTTCGTCGGGTGACGTCTCGCCCGCGAGGATCTTGAGCAGCGTCGACTTTCCGGCGCCGTTCGGGCCGATCAGGCCGATGCGCTCGCCCGACTCGATCGAGAAGGTGATCGAGTCGAACAAGGGCCGGGCAGCGAAGGCCTTCCGAAGCTGATGTGCGCTGACTAGGATGGACACGCACGGAGCACCTTACGCGTTCGCCTGGGAAATCGCCACCCGAGAGGATACCCTAGGGAGCATGAAGCCCGGTGCGTCCCAGGCGCTACTTCCCGTCGTGCTTTCCGCTTCGCTCGCCGCGGGCTGCGCGACCTATTCGCTTCCCGCCGTCAGGCTCGAATCGCCCGAAGCCACGGGCCGCATCCACCAGGCCGAGCTCGAGCCGCTCGCGCTCGTGTCGGGCACGGACCTCGTGTCCTCGCCGGTCTGGTCCCAGGCGGACCCGGAGGCCGGTACCCCTTCGGAGCCCTTCGCCCAGGGAACGCTCAAGCCCGCCGTCGGCGGGGTCTTCGGAATCACGGAAAGGCTCGACGTCGGCCTGCGCATCTCGCCCCAGACCCCGCCCCTCCTCCGGGCCAAGTACCAGCTCTCGGGCGCCCCGGAAACCGAGCTCAGGCGCGGCAACATCCCTGTGTCGCTTGCCGTCGCCGCGGGGTTTCTCTCGGGGCAGATGGACGGAAGGAGCACGAGCTTCGTCGTTTTCGACCTCGCGCTCCCGGTCGGCTACCGGCTCAACGAATTTCACATCTTCTATCTTTCGCCCTTTTTCGGAATCGGAAGCGCCTCGGGCCTGACGCAAAGCGCAGCCCAATCGACGCCTGCCGCCGCGCCGGCGGGCGGCGTGTCGGCTTCAGCCAGCCAGTACGGCGCGGGCCTCGGATACCAATTTGATCTCAAGTACCTGGATGTCCGCGCCGAGCTCGCGTACGCGATGGGTTCGATCGAGGCGACGAAGATCCAGGGCTTGAACTTCGGCCTGCTCTTCGGCTTCGAGCTTTAGGCTTGGCAGCCCCGGGCCCCCGGGGCAAACTAGTTCGCGCCCATGGGAAAGATCCTCACGATCGCGAATCAGAAAGGCGGCGTCGGAAAGACGACCACGGTCATGAACCTCGGCGCGGCGCTCGCCCGCAGCGGGCACCGCGTCCTGCTCGTCGATTCCGACCCGCAGGCCAATCTCACGAGCTACCTCGGCGTCGAGCCGCGCCGCACGCTCGACGAGCTCTACCTGGCGAAGAAGCCGCCCACCGAAGCCGAGCTCAAGGAGTTCGTCCATGCCGTGAGCGACCTGCTCTCGGTCATTCCGGGGGACGGCGCCCTGAACGGCGTCGAGTACTACCTGTTCTCGCGCCCGCACCGCGAATCCCTTCTGGCCTCCTTCCTGGAGCCGCTGCGCAAGGAGTTCGACTTCATCCTGATCGACACTCCTCCCAGCGTGAATCTGATGACGCTGAACGCCCTGGTCGCGTGCGACGGGGTGATCATCCCGGTGCAGCCCGAGTTCTTCAGCCTCGAGGGCATCGTCAAGATCCGCGAGACGCTGGCCGACGTGCGCGCGCGCTGGAACCCGCGCGCCAAGATCCTGGGCATCGTCGCCACGCAGGTGAACGCGCGGCGCAAGCTCACCGCCGAGGTCATCGGCGCGCTCGAGAAGGAGTTCGAGAACATCGTCTTCGACTCGAGGATCCACGAGAACACCTCGGTCGCCGAGAGCGCGGGCCAGGGAGTCTCGGTGCTCGAGTACGCGCTGGTATCCAAGGGCGCGGCCGACTACACCGCCCTGAGCGAGGAAGTCCTGAGCCGACTGGGCAGCGAATAACCGGAGTAAAAGGAGCAGCGGAATGAGCAAGCTGGGAAGAAATCCGTTCGAAAGCACGAAGAAGCCCAAGACCGACAAGCCCAAGCTGCCCCCCCGGGTCCCCACCGGGGCCAAGATCGCGGCCGGCGCGAAGCCCGCCGCGCAGCACGCCTCCACGCCGCGCCCCTCTTCGCACGCGAGCCCGGCTCGATTCCGCCTCGAGCGCCTGGCTTTCTTCCGCTTCGAGAACCGGGAAGAGGCCTCCCCCCAGCTCGCGCTGCTTTCGATCGCGGTCCGCCTGCCCAAGTGGCGCGTCCTCCGGGATGCAAAAAACCATTACGAAATCAACGTTTTACGGCGGCCCTTCACGGTCAGCCTGTTTAGCCTAAGAATTCAGCCCAGTTAAGGCCCAAGTAGTTGACAGAAGCGCTTTGCCTCTCGTATACTGTTAAGAGTTCTTAACTTGTTCGGGGGCACTTCATGGCAACAAAAATCAAGGCGGCTCTGATTGCGTTTGCCCTGCTGCTACCGCAGGCCGGTCAGACCCAGGTCGACTGCGGCGCCTGCATGGTCAAAGAAAGCGCCTTGCAGCGCCTTCAGTCGGCGGAAAAGGAATATCTCGAGCTGTTGGAGAAAAATCAGCGAACGCTCGCCTCGATTTCCGCCGATGACACTTCCAAGGGCATCAAGCTGAAGTCGAACATTTCCATGGTCAACATCCATCTGCAGGCGGTCCGGGACAACATTCTCGCGGCCAAACTCGACATCTCCCGCAGCTGCAAAGACTGCCAGGGTGAGAAAGCGAACGAACTATGAGCAGTCTGAAGC
>CAYZKI010000192.1:6408-6743 GCA_964478745.1 uncultured Bacteriovoracaceae bacterium | reverse complement strand
TCACCTGCCGGCTGAGCGAGGGGAGCAGGACGCGGGGGTGGATCTTCTCGATGAAGTTCCGGAAGAGCTCGGGTTCCTTGATTCCTGCCGCGCCGAGCTGCGCGAGAACGTCGGTGTCTGCGCCTGATGGAGCGGCCGCGGGAGCCGGAGACTTGCCCGGCGGCTTGGGACCGCTGCTGGCCACAGCCTTCGCCCCCGCGGGCGGAGGAGCCTTCGCGCCTGCCGGCGGCGGAGCTTTTGCCCCCGCAGGCGGGGGAGCCTTGGCCGCGCTCGGAGGCGGGGCCTTCGCCGCTGCTGGCGGTGGAGCCTTGGGGGTCCCTGGCGAGGTTCCGGGC
>CAYZKI010000192.1:0-6398 GCA_964478745.1 uncultured Bacteriovoracaceae bacterium | reverse complement strand
GTTTTCGATTCACGAAGCAAAAATATGTTACGCTTTTTTTACATAGTTAGGATGAGTCCGAAGCATGAAACTCAAACTGGAAATGGTCGAGAATGTCGCCGTCCTCACCGTTTCGGAATCAATAATGATGCAGGACATCCAAATTCTTAAGGCGGGGCTGACGAAGCTCATCGCCGCGGACAAGAAGAAGATCATCCTCGATCTGCGTGCGGTCGCCGAAGCCACGCTCGGCGAGGACGCCCGCCTTCAGCTCGCCATGCTGCCGAGCTGGGCGCAGACGCAGAACGCTCAGGTCCTGAACGTGAGCCTTCTCGAAGCCGTCGGGCAGGCCCAGGAGCGCGAAGCCGCGATCAAGATGTTCGACAACCCGCTTTCGCGGGTCGCGATCAACGAAACCAAGCTTGCGGCGCAGGTCCGCTCCTTCCAGAAGCGGAAGGACGCGCTCGAGAAACAGCTCGCGAACGACCCGGCGGCGGCCAAGCTCGAGGAGCTCAGGAAGCAGAACAAGGAGCTCGGGCTGCTGACCCAGGGCGTTCAGGACGAGATCGCGCGCCTGATGAAGGCGCGTCGCGCCCCCTATTCGAGCGAGGCCGACGATAAGCGCTGGAAAGAGCTGTACGGCACGGTGCTGGGCGTGATGGAGCAAAAGGGAATGCTCAAGGGCGGGGCGAAATGACGGACAAAAAGCCGCCTGCCGCGGACGCCAAGGCCAAGGACCCAAAGGATCCAAAG
Organism: uncultured Bacteriovoracaceae bacterium; assembly: GCA_964478745.1. Classification (GTDB taxonomy): domain Bacteria; phylum Bdellovibrionota; class UBA1018; order UBA1018; family UBA1018; genus CAYZKI01. The sequence goes on along the minus strand of CAYZKI010000192.1, from coordinate 5,666 downwards.
GACTCGAAAGACTCGAAGGATGCCAAGGATCCGAAGGCCGCCGCTCCCGCGCAGACCCCCGAGTCCCGCATCGCCGTGCTCACCGAGCAGCTCAAGCAGCTTCAAAACGACATCCGCACCCTGGAAGGGCGGATCGCGAACCGCGATCCGAAGCTGACCCAGGTGCTCGAGGCGGAAAACCGGGATTTACTGAAGAAGCTCGCGGTTCTCGAGAAGACGCTTTTCGCCGTCCTCGTCGACGCGGAACTTCCCCGGACCTCCTCCGAGTTCCAGCAGCGGTACAAGGTTCTCCAGCAGTCTGCAGTCGAGTTTTTCAAACATGCCCAAATAGACAACGAGCTATGGAAAAACATCGAATCCTGATCATTGAAGACAACGCGGATACCCGGCGCTTTCTCGAGGCGATGCTCGGAAAGGAGTTCGAGATCATCACGGCCGAGAACGCCGTGATCGGTATCGACTTCGCGCGAAACAAGAACCCGGACCTCATCCTGCTCGACATCATGCTGCCGATCCTGAGCGGCTTCGACGCCTGCTCGCTTCTCAAGAAGGACGAGAAGACCAAGCGCATCCCGATCATCTTCCTCTCCGCGAAGAACAGCGTCGGTGACATCACGCAGGGCCTGACCAACGGCGCCGATGACTACATCCCGAAGCCCTTCGACTACAAGGAGCTCGTGGCCCGTATCCGCGCCCGGCTCCGCAAGAGCGCCGAAAACACGGCGCAGCCGATCCAGGTCGGCGACCTGCGCATCGACCCCGCGAATCGGGAAGTGATGTTCGGGAACAAGAAGGTGCAGCTCACGCTGACCGAGTTCGACATCCTCCGCTGCCTGGCCCAGAAAGCCGGCGCCGTGGTTTCCCGCGACGACATCCTGAAGGAAGTCTGGAAGGACGACTTCAGCAAGACGAACGATCGCACGATCGACGTCCACATTCGCGCCCTCAGGCGGAAGATTCCGCCCCTGACCAAGCACATCATCTCGATCTACGGCGTCGGCTACCGTTACGAGAAGTGACGACCGGCTGCCTCGGATGCCCATCGCCTACGCTGTTCGCGATACCCGGGATCTTCGCGAAGTGCGGCTGAAAGCCCTGCTTTGCATGGCTCATAGCTTCTTCGCCTTAGCCGCTCTATTCGTCATCCCGATAGCGGGCATCGCATTTCAGGAGATCTGGCCCTCGGCTTGGAGCGCATCGAACCCCCTTCTCTTCTATTTGGGTACTCTGGCCGCGGGAGCCGCTCTGGCGTGGGCCACTCGGCCGAGGGGAGTGATACCTCCCCGTGGCAGCCCTCAGTCCAGCCCGCAGCAGGTGCTTGAGGCGCTCGAGAAGCTCGGAAAGGAAGAGAGCTACTTCAGCGTAGCCCGCGTCGGCGAGACCCAGGTGAACGTCACCTGGAACCGCGCCACGCTGGTAGATCTCTGACGGGGACGCGAGATCGCGCGGGTGCGGTCAGCGGTGCATCGTCACCCCGACCTGCTTGCTCATCAGTTCTTGATCTCGAGCTGCTCGACCACCTTGGTGAGGCGGCCTTCCTCGACCCTCACGTCCCGGATGGTCTTCTCGTCGTAGACGAGGCTGCGCAGGCGCACTTCGTACCGCCCGATCGGGATATCCATGTCTTCGAGCGGCGTTTCCTTCTCCCAGGTCCGTCCCTCGCCCCGGATCGTGGCGAACGCCGCGCTCGGATAGGTGCGGATGGTGAGCTTGCCGAACTTGATGGGCTCGAGCTCGATCTGCATCGAGTATTCCTTGCCGTTGACCTCGCTGCGCGAGACGCGGAACTCGCGCTCGAAGCGCCGGTACCGCGGATTATCAATGATCAGGATCAGCGGAGAATCCAGGGGCACGTTCACGACGGGATTCTCGGCCGGAACGGGCTGGTTGTTCACGAGGATCGAAAGTCCCGTCGGCGACACCGGCACGCGGTCCTTGCCCACGATGCTCAGGCGCATCGTCACCTTCGGAATGGTCGGGGCGTTGGGCGCGGTCGGGAGCGGCGCGGAGGCCACGTTGCGATCCACGAAGTTGACCTGGACTTTCCGGCTTTCGCCCTCGGTCAGCGTCACCTCGGTCTTGAACGAGCCCTTCGTGCTAGCCACCGACACCCTCAGGGTCTTGTTCGGCGGGAGGTTGGTCAACGTCGCCGGAAGCGTGCGCGCCATCTCCTGCCCGTCGAGCTCGACGACCACGTTCTTCTCGTCGCCGACGAGGGTCAGCTTCGCTTCCTTTCGGGACTCGAACATGCTCTTGATCGACGAGAAGCCCGGCATCGAGGTCATGTCGATCCCGAACTTGGGCCCGACCACGGCCAGCGCCACGACGGCAGCGGCTCCGAAATAGAGGATGCGTGCCCAGTCACCGCCTCCCGAGGACGGACGCTGGTAGTCGCCGGTATACGTGGGACGTGCCCGCGCCTGCGTATGAGTTCCCGTCATCCGGGTGCCGCCACCGGTCATGTTCCCGGGGAGCGGGATCGGCGAAGGCTGGGATGACGGAGTCACGCGCGGCGTGCTCGTCGACTTGAGCATCTTCGAGAGATCGATCTCGACGTTCGTGTTCTTGATCGACTCCGGATGGAAAGCCTCGCGTGCTCCCGTCGACTTCTGGACGGGCTCGAGCGCGGTCGTGGTCTCTTCCTTGTCCTTCTTGGCCGGCGCCTGGATGCCGGTGCTTTCCTCGTCACCCGTGTAGAGCAGGGCCTCTACGCGCTCGTTCAGGCGCTGGACGCGCTTGCGGTCCTCGAGGATCTCTTCCTTGAAGAGATCCTTGGCGATGTAACCCAGGGAAACCGGATCGAAGTCCGGCATGTAGTTGTAGACGAACTTGTGGAGCGCGCGCTGGAGCTCGACGGCGGTCTGATAGCGCTTGTCCGGCTGCTTCTGCAGCGCCTTGAGCACGATGTAGTCGAGCTCCTTCGGGACCTTCGGGTTGATCGCCGACGGCGGACGCAGATGCGTCTGGACGCTCTCGATCTGCTTGAGGACGGCGAGATCGTTCTCCCCCGAGAAAAGCTTGCGCCCGGCGAGGAGCTCCCAGAGCACGGTGCCGAGAGCGAAGATGTCGCAGCGCCCGTCGAGGTGATCGCCGCTGATCTGCTCGGGCGAAAGGTAGCTGGGCTTCCCTTTGATCACGCCGGCGCGGGTGAACTCGTTGTTCACGGTTGCCTTCGCGATGCCGAAGTCGATGACCTTCACCGTGCCTTCGTACGAGATGAGGATGTTCTGCGGGCTGATGTCGCGGTGAATGATGTTGAGAGGCTCACCGGTGATCTTGTCCTTGAACGCGTGCGCGTAACCCAGGCCGCAAGCCGCCTGCTCGATGATGAACGCAGCGAGCTCCACCGGGAAGGGCTGCTTCACTTCCGCGAAGCGCGACATGAGCTGGCGAAGGTTCTTTCCGTCGACGAGCTCCATCGCGATGTAGGGGAGGCCGTCCTCGCTTCCGAAGTCGAAGAGCGCCGCGATGTTCGGATGGTTCAAGGACATGGTGACCTTGATCTCCGACTTGAACATCTGCAGGAATTCGTTGTTGCTGCCGTAACCCGCCTGGATGCGCTTGATGACGATGAGGCGCCCCGCGCCCTCGCGTGAAGCGAGACGCGCACGATAGATTTCGGCCATACCGCCTTGGGCGATCTGGTCGAGCAGGAAGTATCGTCCGAACTTTTTTAGAACTTCCTTCATGAAGCCATGCGCCTCTTCAAAACCATTTCGGCAGAAGTCGGCGGAAAATAGAGGGAAACCCTCGAAGAGGGCGCATCACGCGCACGGAACGGGATGACCCAGTCGCTCGTGACCCGAGCGTCAGGCGGTTGACGCCGCCTGGGCCTTTCCGCCCGGTCGTAACTCCAGCTGCTTCAAGAACTTAGGAATGAAGCCTTCGAAGCCGCCGTTGGACAGGACGGCGACCAGATCGCCGCGCCGCACAAAGCGAGCGACCTCGAGCGTACCTTCGTCGACCTTGGGCATGAGCTTCGCGTCGCTGCCTAGAGCGCGGATATCGTCCACGAGCTGGTCCGAGGAGAACTGCTCGGTAGCCGGGATCTTGCTCTGGTCGTAGGGTACCGAGATGAAGACGCAGTCGGCCTCGGTGAAAGCCTGGGCGAACTCCTTCTGGAAAACCTTGCGGCGCGAGGTGGCGCTGCGGGGCTCGTAGACGGCGACCAGCCGGCGTTTCGGGTAACGGAGCTTGAGCGCGCGAAGCGTCTCGCGAACCGCGGTCGGATGATGGGCGAAGTCGTCGATCACGGTAACGCCGTCGATCTCGCCGCGGACTTCCTGACGGCGCTTCACTCCGCGGAATGTCTCGAACGCTTTACGGATGGCCTCGTTCGGGATGCCGAGCTCGCGCGCTTCGATCCAGACAGCCAGCGCGTTCAGGACGTTGTGATTCCCGGGCGCGCGCATCGAGACCGAGTCGACCTTCTTGCCGCCGTCCATGACGTCGAAGCGGGTCCACTCCCCTTCCACGCGGATCGCGGCCGGCGTGAACCGCGCGCCGTGAGCGCGCGACTCCTCGGACCCGTAGCTGATGTGCCCGACGGGCGAGGCCTTGGCGAGCTCGCGCACGTTCGCGTAGTCATAACAGGCGATGAGCCTCCCGCCCTTGCGGATCTTCGCGACCAGGCCGGCGAAAGCGCGCTTGACCGCGTCGAGATCCGCGTAGATGTCGGCGTGGTCGAACTCGACGGAGGTGAGGATCACGTCGTTCGGAAGATAGTGGCTGAACTTCGGGACCTTGTCCCAGAAGGCGGTGTCGTACTCGTCGCCCTCGAGCACGAAGGGGCTTCCCGGGGCGGTCGAGGCGATGTTGAAGCTGAAGGGAAGGTCGTGCGAGACGCCGCCGATGAAGTAGCTCGGATCCTTGCCGGCGCTGTTCAGGAGGTGGGCGAGCATGCTCGAAGTGGTCGTCTTGCCATGGGTGCCGGCCACCACCAGGTTACGCGTGTCCTTCAGGAACAGGCGCTCCATCGCCTCGGGAAGCGACGTATAGGAGTACCCGTTGTCGATCGCCTCGCGCGCCTCGGGGTTCGAGGCGCCGATGACGTTTCCGATGACGACCAGGTCCGGCTTCGCTGGAAGCTTCCTGAGATTGTCGGCCGAGTATCCGCTGAAGAGCGTGACGCCCGCGTTCCTGAGCACGTCGCTCATGGGCGGATAGACGTTCTGGTCGCTTCCCGTGACTTCCACACCCGAGCGTTTCAGATAGGCGGCGAATGCCCCCATCAACGTTCCGCAAACCCCAATGATGTGTACCCGCTTGAGAGCGTTGGCCATTTTCCCATTTTGGCCCGAGCGGAAACCGATGGTCAACTAACCGTTAGCCCAAAAGGCCGTCGATATCCTGACGGAGCGCCCGATGGAACCGCGGGCGGAATCCGCGGATGAGGATGTTTTCCCGGCTCGGGTGCACGCGGTTGGTGAGCAGGACCGCGGAAAGCCCCGCCGCGGGATCGATCCACAAGGAGGTGCCGGTGAAGCCCAGGTGCCCGACGCTTCCGGGGAGGAAACGCTCGCTCGCCGCCGGGGCCTCGCCCGAGGGCGTGTCCCAGCCCAGGGTGCGCTCGCAGCCCGGGGGCGAAGGCACTCTCGACCAGGCGGCCTTGAGCGTCGCGGGCGAGAGAAAGCCTCCCAGCATCCGCCTCGAGAAGTGCAGAAGGT
>CAYZKI010000191.1:0-6757 GCA_964478745.1 uncultured Bacteriovoracaceae bacterium | reverse complement strand
GCTCAGGCAGGCTTCCGTGAAGCGGTCGAGCCCGGTCGTCCTCAGGATGATCCTGGCTGATTCGATATCGCGGTTGGTGAGCACGGCCAACCGGCTTCCCCGGGAGGCCAGGGTCTCGAGCGTCTCGGGAATGCCCTCGAAGGGGAGGACCTTCTCGGCGTCAGCGATGCTTCGCGCGTGCACGCGCGCGATGAGCTCGTCGACCCGGTGCTTGCCGAAGTAACGGCCGAAATAGGAGACGAGGGGCTCGGTGAGCGCCTCGTGCTTCAGCCGTTCGTCGAACTCGATCCCGCGGCCCCGGAAAGTTTCCTCGAGGAAAGCGAAGTAGTGAGAGAAGGAATCGACGAGCGTCCCGTCGAGATCGAAGACCCAATGGCGCATTCGTTCCTGGTTTCTCAGATCCGCCGCTTCGGGTCAACGGACACGGTGCCCCAGGCGGGCGGCCGCGGAGCGGGCCTCCTGCCACCGGGCGCTCAGCCAGGGCGAGACCTGCCCGACCTCGCTGATCTCCCGCAGCAGCGGGAACATCAGGGCCTCGTTCCCGCGGGTCCACCTCGAGCCATCGGTTCCGATCATCGTGCGGGTGCCGTCGTAGGCGCGCCTGCCGATGCGTACCTGGCCGTCGGGAAAGCGCTCGCTCAGGGAGCGCAGCACGGGCTCGACGGCGTCGGGAGGAACGGGCTTCCCGCGAAGCTCGGACCACCTGAGCAGCGCGCTGAGGCCTCGAAGCACGTCGTAGAAGTAGAGGCGCGGAAAGCAGGGAAGAAGCCAATCCGCCTCGTCTTCCTTCTCGTCGGAGTTGTGCGGGCTCGTCGAGCCCAGCATCAGCCGGCGGTCGATCAGGCACTGGGCCGCCCCGTCGAGGAAGCGCTCTTCCTCGGGCGTGAAGGGCCTCGAAGTGTGGTTCAGCACGGCCTCGAAGGGAGGCAGGGTGCCGACCAGGGAGCTCGGCGCGGGCTCTTTCCGGAAATTCTCCCAGTCGCAGGTCAGGCCGCCGTCGCTCAGCTGATACCTGAGAAACCAGGGCCGCATCCAGGGAATCTCACGGTCCACGTCGATGCCCCAGGCGGAGAGCACCTGGTACATGTTTCCGAGCGCGCAATGGCACATCACGTCCCGATACGGATCCTTGTCCGCCGGGAGCTCTTCAGGCGAGGGAAAGTAGGTCAGATAATGCGTCTGGAGCGCGCGAACCATCGCGCGGATCGAGCGCTCGGGGATCCGCCTGGCCTCGCCCATCTCGAAGAGCGTGGTCATGTGCCACCAGGGGGAGTCCCACTTGGGCCAGTACGGATCGGCGGCGATGCTTTCCTCGGCTTTCAGCGAGCCGAGGTAATCGATCGAGCTACGGAATGATGCAGATGAAAGTTCTGGCATCTTCGGTGACCCGGACCTCGTGGACCCTGCGACCCGAGGCCGGGCCCGTGCCCGAGGCCTTGCCGTACGTGAGCTCGACGGCCTGGTTCACCTTCCTGAGCCGCCCGTGCGGCGGGGCCGCTTTCTTCTGGACCGCCTCGATCCGGATGCCCTGGGCGGTCGAGGAAAGCGAGATCTTCTCGGCGGTGTCGTAAAGCGTGAAGCCGAGCACGGCGTTCCACGGCGACTCGCCCTCGTCCAGCTCGTCGATGGAGATATGGAAGCGGATGCTGTCCGGATAACCCGACGCCGTCGCCGCGCCCTCGGTCATGCTGAAGCTGCACTCCTGGCCAACGAAGTTCAGGCCGCCCATGAAGATCGGGATCAGCCCTTCGTCGCGCAGCGTTTGGGAGACTTCCTCGAACGCGTTCGAAGGCGTCGCCGCGCCTGCCGGCGCGGGAAGCAGGGCGAAAAGGGCGACCAGGGAAACGGCGAGAGTTCTTTTCATGCCCTCGAAATAGCAGTCCTGGAATTCCAGCGCAACGCCAGCCACCAGGCCACGAGGAAAAACACGCTTGCCAGCAGATAAGGGCTTCCAGGTAGGTAGATCGCCGCGTCACGCTTCCCAGGGTCTTGAGCGGATTGAGCGCGGAACGGTCGATGGGGCGTCTGCGGCTGGATCCCGAGCCCGATGGCGTCGATGGCGAGAGTCGCGAAGATGAACAGGAGATTCGCCTGGCGATTCATGGGTTTCGAAAGCAATCGTATCCGCGCGGGCGTGTCTGCGCCACCCGGAAACCAGTTGAGTTTCGCCGCTGCCGTGTCCGCCGCGACCTGGGTACCAGTGGAGCCATAGAGCCGGTGCCGATTCCCGATATAATAGAGGATGCAGGCCCGTTCGCCGGGCAGTTCTGGGGGACGTCGATGAATCGCCAAGGTTATTCCATGCTCGAAGTCATGGTCGCGCTCGGTCTCGCATCCGGCGTCGGCCTGATCACCGCCTCTTCGCTCCATCTTCAGTCGCGCGGAACCAAGACGAAGATCCAGCGGGACGCGTTCGACAAGATGGGCGGAGACCTTACGTTCCTCCTGGAGAACCCGCGCACCTGCCAGCTGAACCTGGAGGGGTATATCGTCCCGAACGCCGGCGCCACGATGGCGGTCGCGGGCGTTCCCGAGGTGATCGCTCATCCCTCCATCTACCGCCCGGACGAGCACTTGAACGAGGGCGCGCTCGTGATGGAGCGAGGGTTGAAAAGCGAAGGGATGCTGGCGCGCCGCTTTCGGCTCATCGACGAGGGCGTGGCTCGCGTCGGTACGCGGCTGCTGCGCCTCGAGGTGGAGCTCGATCGCGCGGCCGACGAGAAGTCGCAGATGAAGTTCCTGGGCAGCCCGGTTCTCCGCAAGGAGTACCTGCTGCTCGCGGAGCTGGATCACGATCCGACGATCTCGCCCTACAATTTCATCTCGGGATGCGTGCTCGCTTCCGTGCCTGCGGTTCGCAGGCCGGCTTCCGAGATCGCGGGCAACAGCCTCTCGAAGTCCGACCGCGCGGCGTTCTGGGCGAACGAGTCGGTCAAGTGGACCGATCGCGAGAACCAGCTCCTGGAGCCCGCGGTCCAGCTCTTCGCGCAGCAGTCCTCGGCCGAAAACGACTCATTCCAGCGCGATCGCGCCAGCCTCCAGACCTCGATCGCGCAGTCGGCCGCGTACCTGAAGCAGCTTCAGGCCTCCGGCGCTTCGGCCGATATGATCAGCAAGGCGCAGGAAAGCCTCGCGTTGCTGGAGAACGACCTCAAGTTCCGCGAGCTCCTCAACAGGCGGCTGAACCAGGCTTTCGATCGTGTGAACGAGGCCATCGGTGACCGGAAGAAGAGCGTAGCGGACTTCGACCGCAAGTTGCAGGACATCCTGCTCGCGGGCTTCCGCGCCGGAGACCTCTCGCCTCAGGCCGAGTACCTCGGGGAAAAAGCCTCGGGCCGGCAACCCGCCGACGAGACGGCAGGAGTCCTTTCGAGCGTGAACGACAAGAGGCCCGTGTGGCTCAGGACGCTGGCCTCGCTCCGGTTGCAGCGGGCCCATGAGTTCCAACAGGGGGTCGACAAGGTGCGGCGGGCCTACGTTCCTCTTGAAGAAGGCACGCGCGAGCTGTCCCAACATATCCAGAGCTACGAAGTCACGAGCTACATCGACGGGATCAGGTCGAATACGCGCGACGCCCACTCGATCGCCGCCGACGTGATTCGCAGGGGGTACCAGCTCCAGCAGCAGATGAGCTCGAACCCGCAGGGCGCGGGCGCCGCCCAGAACTCCTTTTCAGTGTGGCTCAAGCAGCAGGAGGCGCGCCTCACGAAGATCGAGAGTGATGTCACGGTCGCGCGGCTCGACTTCGAGAAGAAGCTGGCCAAGTTCGAGAACGATCGCCTCGAGGCGTACGCCGAGGTCAGCTCGAAGACCCTGAAGATCCGCGATGAAACCGACAAGGCTGTCATCCGCGTCTTCTTGCAGATGTCCAGCCTGCGCCGGGAGCAGAACCTCGAGTTCGGCGGCCCGACCCACTAGAAGTCCATCTTCCTCGGGACGACGCTGATCCCCTCGAGCCGGTCCTCGAGCTTCCTCGGAGGCCGGGTCCTCAGGCCGGTCACGGGCTGGGCCTTGGGCAGCCTGCCCTGGATGGCGCGCTGGAGAAGCTCGTTCAGGCGCAGGATCTGGCGGAAGTCGCGGGCGACGATCGACGGGAACTCCTTCGAGGAGAACTCCTTGCGGGAGTAGGGCCGCCAGACGAAGTAGGCCTGGAGCTTCAGCCATTCGATGCGCGGATGGCTCGGGTCGAAGCCCCGGGGCGGCCGCCTGGACTTGCGCTCGTCCGAGAACCCGCCCTTGAAGCTGCGCTGGAACTCGCGGCTCGCGAAGAGCTGGTCGAACGCGGTCGCGTCCTCGGCGATCGCCTCGCGGATGGAGCGAAGCTGGCGCGAAGAGGGCATGTAGAGCCCGCCCGCGACGAGCACCGGGTCCTTCCGGTCCTCGGTATTGATCAGGAAGTACAGGTTCGGATTGTGATCGAAGCGTGACTCGGCGGGGATCGACGCCGAGTAAGACAGCCAGCTCCGGAAGAGCCCGCCATATTCCTCGACCCTGTGCGCGGGGCGCTTGAGCCTGCCGATTCCCTTCTGGGGAAAGTGGTAACCGGGAGCGACCGGCGCGAGCTCGCGCTTGAGCTCCTGGGCGAGGTACTTCAAGGGCTCGCGGACGCAGCGGTCGAACTCCTCGTGGTTGCGCTCGAGCCATTCCGGGCTCCTGGCCCTTCCGGCCTTTTCGAGGAAGCGCAGGGTTTCGAGGGAAAAACGGGGGACAGGGGATGCCTTGCGCGCGGATTTCTTCATAGGTGCCGCCTGGCTACCATGCGGATGCCGAAGGCGACAACCGTATGCTAGAAGGAGTGCATGACGACATCCACACTCGATTCGATCGCAGGGCCGGCTTGGGACAACTCCAGTGAATATCCCGGGTTGGACAGCCCGGCGTTCCAGGCCGACTTCGATCGGGCCGAGGCGCTGACCGCGCAGATCGAGGCGCTCGCCTCCGGGATCGAGCCCGCGCTCGGCCGAGTCGGCTCGCTGACCGCGGAAGAGGAGCGCGCCTGGGCGAAACAGGCGCAGGAGATCGGCGTTCTCTGGGAGCGCGCCTCTGTCCTCATCGCGAACCTCGCCACCTTCGCGAACTGCGAAAAGAGCGTCGATACGGCGAACGCCGCCGCCGAGCGCTGGATGGGCACGTTGAGCGCGCTTTCCTCCCGCCTGAGCCAGGCCGTCAAGCCGCATCAGCTGCTCCTGACCTTGGGCTCCGATTCGCTGGTCGCCCTGTACCTGGATCATCCCGAGACGCGCCCGGAGGCGTTTCAAGTACGGCGCGCGCGCACGCTCCGCGACCACAAGCTTTCGCTCGCCGAGGAGAAGCTGATCGAGGCGCTCACGGTCGACGGCCACGAGGCCTGGGGCAAGCTTCACACGAAGCTTTCAGGCACGATCCCGATCGAGGTCGAGACTGCCTCGGGCAGGCGGACGGTGGGCTTCGCGAACGCGGCGAAGCTCCAGGGCGACCCGGACGAGAAAGTTCGCAAGGCCGCCTACGACGGCGTCCAGCAGGCCTGGGAGCGCCATGAGAACACCTGCGCCGCCGCGCTGAACGCGCTCGCGGGCTGGAGGATCGAGCTCTGCCGCAAGCGGTCGTTCCGCAAGCCGACGGGCTATCTTGACCAGGCGCTGTTCCAGAGCCGCATCGAGGAGGCGACCCTGGACGCGATGATGTCCGAAGTGCGCTCGAACGCCGACATCGCCCACCGCGCGATCCGGCTGACCGCGCGGACGCTGGGCGAGGAGAGGCTTTCGCCCTGGAACCGCTTCGCGCCGCTGCCTTCGCGGCCCGGCGAGGAGACCGAGACGGCTCTCGACTTCGGGAAGGGCATGGGCCTCGTGGAGCGCGCTTTCGCGTCCGTTCACCCGTCCATGGCCGACTTCGCACGGATGATGGAGAAGAACCGCTGGATCGAGGCCCGGGTCAGCGACACGCGGCTTCCGGGCGCGTACTGCACGGGCTTCAGGAAGTCCCGCAATCCCCGCGTCTACATGACCTACGCCGGCTCCATGCGCGAGGTCGTGACGCTCGCCCACGAGCTGGGCCACGCCTTCCACGGCTGGGTGATGAGGGACATCCCGCTCGCGGAGGCTTCTTATCCGATGACCCTCGCCGAGACCGCGAGCGTGTTCGCCGAGACGGCGCTTCGTGAAAGCCTGGGCGGCTCGGGATCTGAAGCCGCGCTCCGCAACGTGGCCTGGGAGGACATCCGCGGCGCCGCGACTTTCCTCGCCGACATCCCGATGCGCTTCCAGTTCGAGAGGTCGCTCTACGACCTCAGGATGAGGCGCCAGATCACCGCCCAGGATTGCCGCAAGCTCATGCTCGAGGCCGCCGATGCGAGCTATGGGCAGGCGGTATCCGCTCATGACCCCCTGGCCTGGGCGACGAAGCTCCATTATTTCATCTCGCAGATCAGCTTCTACAACTGCCCGTACACGTTCGGGTACCTGTTCAGCCTCGGAGTTTACGCCCAGCGCGGCAAGCTCGGCTCGGGGTTCTTCGACGCTTATGTGAGCCTGCTTCGCGACACGGGCCGAATGACCGCCGAGGAGCTCGCGCAGAAGCATCTCGGAGTGGACCTGCGCAAGCCCGATTTCTGGCGCGAGAGCCTCCGGATCGTCCGCGGCCAGGTCGAGCGGGCGGAGAAGGTGCTGGGGGCGCCCGGGCTTTCGGCCGCGAAGACCGCTCCGGAGAGGGCGGTCCGGCCGCCCGCGGAAGCTTCCCTGATCTGAGGGGTTGCGGGCCGGCGCGATCTGATGAACTC
>CAYZKI010000190.1:0-6760 GCA_964478745.1 uncultured Bacteriovoracaceae bacterium | reverse complement strand
AGGCAGCCTTACCTGAAACCCGGCCGACGTTTGATACTCATTTTTCGAAAGATCGTTGATGTCGTTGAAAACGACGACGAGCTCGGCCGACGCGTAGAGCGCCTGCGCCAGACGGAACGTGAGACCGGTGCCGGCGTACGGCTTGACGGCCGGCGTGTCGGTGGTGATGAGCGAGGAGCCCGACTGCGTCTGCTCGCGAGTGATCTTCGAAAGCTGCCCGCCCGCGCGAAGATGGAAGCGCAGCACTTCGCCCAGGTTGTAGGCCGAGCGCGCCCCGAACTTGCCGCGGTCGGCCGTCTCCACGATCGTGAGGTCCTGCTCCGGGTACAGCTCGCGGTCCGTGCCGCGCGTGTACTCCGCCTCGGCCGAGATGACCTGGATGCCCGCGATCACGCGGGCGCCGTACATGAGGCGGTTCTTCGCATGCGGCGTGGGGGCCACCTTCTCCACGTGCTCGAAGCCGATGATCGGTTCGACCGTTACGGCGAACTTGCCGTCGACCATCGTGCTGTAGGCGAGGCCATGCGCCGGGGCCAGAACCGTCGCAGCCGAGATGAGAACCCTGATCGAACGCGAAATCCGTCGCATGAAACCAGTCTACCACCGGGCGCGAAAGCCGGCAGTCCGTCAATTTCCTGACTTCGAGCCGGTCTTTCACTCGTGCCGGAGGGGACTTCGACCGATCGGATAACTAGAGTGTGCACTGAAAATCCGCTGAAGCGGATGATTCGCCCGCTGATCGCTGTCCTGCCTCTGATTGTCGGAGCTCCGCTCGCGCGAGCTGAACCGCCGTCGGAGATCTTCTTCCATTGGGGTGATATCGACGGCAACAAGAAGCTCCTCAACCTGGGAGGCTATTCCGTCCCCGAGCATTTCGCCGAGCTCAGCGCGGGCGGGGCCGCCGAGCTGAACGAGGCCGTGCTCACGCAGGCCCGGCAATGGTACCTGGACGCGGGCAAGCCCGACGTGGCTGGCGCGGGCTTCTACATGTCCCCTGACCCCTTCAACTCGCGCGGCTTCGGTCACGACCTGCTCGTCGTCGAAGTCGTCAAGTCGACGCCCGGTCCGCTGGCCGTCACCGAAAGCTTCATGTCCATCAAGCAATCCGCGGACAAGGCCCTCGCGGAAAAAGCCTTCGACGAGCTCCCGCTCGCGACTCGCTACCGGAACGACACAGGCTGGCACGTCATCTCGCGCGCTCCGAGCGCTCGCGAGAGCGCGGAGATCCGGATCCTGTTCCATCCTCCCCGGGCGGAAGACGTCGAACGGATCTGGAAGGAGAAGATCATCGCGGCGGCGCCGAGCGAAGGCTACTCCACGCCGCTCCAGCGCATCCGTAGGATAGCCCGCGAGGTGCTGGAGGCCACCTCCGAAACGGCCGTGACACGGTCCGCCGATATCGTGTTCCAAAGGCTGCTCTTCGATCACGCGCCCGAATACCTGGCCAAGGCCATCGATCCGGCCCTCCTGTCCGCGCAGGATGGCGGCAAGGTCCAGGGACTCGACGGGATCAACGAGATCTTCCGCGCGTTCGACAGGAAGATCCCCGACGATCCGCGGACGGACCGCCTGTTCGCGACCCTCTTCGAGGGTCTCTCGGCGAACCCGAAGCTGAACGACCCGTCGGCCCTCACCTTCGTAGCCGAGAATCTGCGGCGCCTGCCCGAGGCGCGACGCGTTGCTGGGTACGATTGGGCGATGAAGGCGTTTCCCGAGGAGATCCTCAAGCTGGACCCCATCAGCTACCTGAAGATGGCCGACTCCGTCTTCGATCGCCTGCCCTCCCGCGACCGAGCGCGGGTCCGTCAGCTGGCCACCGAGCTCACGGCCGAATTGCGCGTTACGGCGAAGGACTTTCCCGAGGTCCAAAGACTGCTCGGCAGGGTTCACGGCCCCCGCGGCCGGAAGCTGGCGGTCCGCATGTTCCAGAACGAGATCCGGAAGCTCGTGACATCCAGCGCTTCGAACCACAATCCCAATCCGAGAGTGCAGACCTTGGGAAGAATGGACCCTATGGAGGCGGGAAGGCAGCTCATGGGAAACGCGCTGACCATCGCTGCCGAGCGCGAGCGTCTGCCGCGCGAACTGTTCGACGAGCTCGCCGCGGGCTTCATGGAGGAACTTGCGCGGGTCAAGCCCTATCCTCGCGCCCGGGAGTCCCGCGCGGGGGTGGCGCTCGCCCTTTTTGACCAGGTCCACGACGCCGCCCTCAAGGAACGCCTGAAGCGATTCGCCAGGGAAGAGCTCGCGAAGGAGTTCAGGTACCTGACGAGCGCGAACTCCAGCACCTATCGATGGGAAAAGGATCCGGGCGTGCTGAAAGCCCTACGCAAGCTGGCCCGGAGCTCCGGTCTCCCGTCCGCGACGATCATGAACATGGACGCTCGCCACCTTTCGTTCGAGCTGTCGCGCGATCCGACCCGCGTGAAGCGCGTTCGAAAGGTGATCGCGAACTCAGCCAGCGGAGTTCCCGACCAGGCGCTCGCGATCAACCCGTTCGCCACCTATCTGCAAAATCATATCCGCCTGCCGCAAACGAAAGCCGAGCATTTCGAGAAAAGGACTCTCGAGCTTCTGAACGCCTTCCCCGAGCACGCGTTCCATATGCGGGGGGCCCTCGACGAGACCAAGACGGTGACCGAGTTCTTCACGGACGCTTCGATACCCGTCAACTGGGCGCGCCTGATCCGGGCTTCAGATGAGATCGCGCGCACGCGCGACAACCTGGATGAGCTCGCCGCGAATGCATACGCCTACATCACAAGGACCAATTCGGTCGCTGACATTCCTCCTCCCGACGAAGCCACCTTCAAACGGCGCTACAGGCGCTCGCTCCGCAACATCGACGGCAGCCCGGCCTACTCGGAGCTCTCAAGGACCTTCAATCTCGTCGACCCCCTGTTCGTCAGCGAGGATATCCGCCTGACCGGAGCCAGGCATCCTTTCAAGCGCTTCAACGAGGAGCTTCGCGTCGACGGCAAGCTCACCACGCAGCCCGCTTGGGAAAACTTCAACGAGGCGTGGGTAACCCTGGGCGAGAAGACCTGGCTGCGCGAATCGCACGTCTCATACCCGAGCATGAGCCATCTCGACTCCGCGCTCGACCAGGTTCACAGCAAGCTCGTGGCCACTCAGGTGGACGGAACGAGCGGATTGGCGAGCTATGTCTCGAGCTGGGACCGCAGGAAGTACTCGACAACGGTCAGTCGGGAGGACTGGGCGCTCTGGGACCTGGAAAACCAGAAGGCCGGCCTGGCCCGGTACTTCGACATCGCCGCGACGGATGACGGCTACGTCCTGAAGTTCAAGAGCATCTCTGACCTCGACAAGAGCATTCCGGGCATCGGTCGCTACAACAAGGGGGGTCAGACGCCCTTCCGTCTCCTGAAGTTCATCGAGAAAGAGGCAAACAAGCTCAATGATCCGATCCAGCGCGCGTCCCGGATCCTTTATCTCACCACCCGCTTACACCCTTACGAGAACGGCAACGGGCGTTTCGCGCGCGCCTGGGCCGCCGCCGAGCTCGTCCGGAGCGGGCTGCCGATGCCGGTCGGGTTTCCGACGAACGATTTCGTCATGAGCCAGCGCCGCATCGAGATCGAGGTGCGGAAATCACTGAAGCTCGGCGAGTTCTGGGAAAAAATGGTCTCGGACGCCCACCGCCGCGGCATCGCCCCTGACGACTTCTTCCAGAAGGTCTTCCGAGGCTCGCCCCTCGAGGGGCTCATGCATGTCAGCCCGCGCAAGATCGAGGATCTCGAGGCCTACACCCGCTGGCTGTACGAGCAGAAAGAGCCGCCCGAGTGGGGCGCAGACTTCATGCGAAAGCTCGAGAAGGCCCTCTACGAGTTCCATGCCGGCGGCGGCAGGCTGGCGAAGATCGACGAGCTCGCGCGCGCGAGGATGATCGACGAGACCTGGAGCGAATTCGCGCAGGAACTCGCCCGCGCCGGCGTGAAAGGCGTTCCCGCAGGGAGTGCGCCAGGCGGAACCCCCCGGCGCTTCAAGCTCCAGGACTGCCTGCTTCAGCGGATCGATCCTTAGGCCGCGGGCGTTACGCCGTCTCCTGGCCCACGTCCAGGTAGACTTCCTTCGCGTCGTCGTTGTAGCCGAAGTACTCGGCGAAGCGGCCCCACGAGACGAGCGCGTTGACGACTCCCTGCGGGTTCTCGTTCGGCAGCCATTCCTGGACTCGATCGGTGAGCTCCTCGATCGGGACACGGTAGCTTTCGGCGCGCTTGAGCAGGTTGGTGGTCATCTGCACGATCCTGAGCGAGCCGAAGAGCTCGTTGAGCATCCGCTTCCTGACGTTGATGTCCCCTTCGACGAAGTGCCGGCCGAGATCGGTCAGGAGCACGGTGTGCTTGGGCGTCTCGACCAGCTGGAGGAGCTCGGCCGCCTTGGCGAGGTAGAGGGTGCTGCCGAAATCCTTGCCCACGCGTTGCGCGAGCTCGAAGATATCGGCCGATCCGCCCTGGTCGGCGATCGCCTCGAGCAGACCGATCGCCTCGACGATCTGGACGTTCGGAAGCGTCTCGATCGGGGGCTCCTTGGGCTGGAGCTTGGGAAAGAGCGAGACGGTCGCGGCCTGCTGGGGCTGGTCGGGCATCAGCGCCTCGGCGATAAGGCCGTGGATGGTCGAGACCATGCGGCGGAACGCGGGCGACTGGTCGTCGCGCGGGTAAGGCAGGTCGTTCACGATCTCGCGCCGGATGTGCCCCGGGTTCGTGCCCATGATCAGGATCTTCTTGGCCATGAACACGGCTTCCTGGATGTTGTGCGTGACCAGGATCATCGAGCGCGTCGCCGTCTTCTTGTCGAGGAAGATGTTCACCATTTCGGTGCGGAGCGTGTCGGCGGTGAGGATATCGAGCGAGGTGAATGGCTCGTCCAGCAGGAGCACGGGCCGCTGCATGACGAGCGCGCGCGCGATGCCCACGCGCTGCTTCATTCCGCCCGAGAGCTCGCGGGGATAGGCTTCCTCGAAGCCTTCGAGACCCACGAGGTCGATCGCCTTCTTCACGCGCGCGCGCAGCTCGGTGTCCGATAGTCCCAGCGGCCTCAACGCGAGCGCGATGTTGGTGTAGACGGTCTCCCACGGGAAGAGCGCGAAGGACTGGAAGACGAGAGCGACGTCCGGGTTCGTGCCGCCCAGCCGCTTTCCGCGCGAGAGCACCTCTCCCGTGCCGGGCTCCATGAGCCCGCTCAGGATCCGCAGGCACGTCGACTTGCCCGAGCCCGAGGGCCCGAGCAGCGCCACGACCTCGTTGTCGTAGACGGCCAGGTTGACCAGGTCGAGGACGCGAAGATCCGTCCCCGACTCCAGCCGGAAGGTCTTCGATACGCTTCTCATCTCGATGAGCGGGGTCTGCGTCGTCATCGTCGTCACAGGTCCAATCTGTATCGCGTCTGGGCGAGGCGGTAAACCCGCTCCCAGACCAGCCGGTTGAAAAGAAGCACGACCGCGATCATCAGCGTCAGGCTCGCGGCGAGCAGCGGGAAATCCGCCTGCGCGGCCGCTTCGCTGATCGTGGCGCCGAGGCCGCCCGTCCGGTAGTACTTCCCGTTGTAGAACATGTACTCGGCCACGATGCTCGCGTTCCAGCCGCCGCCGGCGGCGACGATCCAGCCGGTGACGAGCGTCGGGAACACGCTCGGCAGGTAGAGCGTGCGCCAGATCTCCTTGCGGGGCGCGTTCATCAGGTGGAGCGCGTAGCGCAGCTCCTGGGGAATTCGCATGGCGCCAGCCAGCACGTTGAACAGGATGTACCACTGCACTCCGAGCATGATCAGGAACATCGAGCCGAAGTCGAAGCTGATGTTGAGCGCGAAGAGCACGCTGAGCGCCAGCGGATAGAGCATCGGCGCCGGAAACGACGCCAGGATCTGGATGATCGGCTGCGCGACGCGGATCCGGCGCGGCGAGGTGGCCACCCAGATCCCGACCGGCACCGCCCACAGCGTCCCGAGGGCGACCGCGACCAGGACTCGAAGCAGGCTCCAGAAGGTGTCGCGCAGGAGGAAGAGCCAGATCTTCCCGGGAAGCCTGAGCCACACCTCGACGAGCTTCCACAAGCCGAAGGCCAGGACGATCGCCAGCGCGCCCAGGAGCGCCGCCTCGATCGCGCGCGCCACGGCGGGCCGCCTTCTCCATTCGTCCACCCTCTTCACGCTCCGGGTGAACCAGCCGCTCACGCCGGCGATCGGTCCGGGAAGCGCGCTTTCCTGCGCGGCCTCGCGGGCCATCCTTCCGCGGTACTCCGTATAGTAATGGTAGTAGCGCAGCTTGATCCACCGGAGGATCGCCGACTCGCGCATCCAGATCTTCATCAGCGGCTCCGACATCGCGAGCTCGGTGGAGGTCTCGAAGCGGAAGCGCTGCACCCATGCCAGGATCGGGCGCCAGATCACGAAGTCCATCACCACGATGAGCAGCACCATCGCGACGATGCCCAGGATCATGGCGCGGCCGTTGCCCTGGGCGATCGCGACGGCCATGTAGGCGCCGATGCCCGGCAGCCTGAACTCGCGGTCGCCGAGCGTGAAGGCTTCGCAGATGGTGAGGAAGAACCAGCCCCCCGCCACCGAGAGCAGGCTGTTCCAGCTGAGGGCGACGGCGCCGAACGGAAGCTCGAGCCGGACGAACTTCTGCCAGCGCGAAAGCCCCATGAGCGTCGCGGCCTCGGTGAGATCCGATGGGACGGACTTCACCGAGCTGTAGAAGCTGAAGATCAGGTTCCAGACCTGGCTCGTGAAGATC
>CAYZKI010000189.1:5581-6763 GCA_964478745.1 uncultured Bacteriovoracaceae bacterium | reverse complement strand
CATGCCAAGTCCCCTCCTTAGGATCTTGCGTACTCACTTCTCCATCGTTTCCAGCGCCTCTTGCGCCAGTTTCTTCCAGAACTCGTCTTTCGAGCCCGCCGCGCCCAGCGCGTCGGCGCCCTCTTTCCCGGTTTCCGTCGAGGCCGGGGCACGGCCCGCGTCCCCACCGGCGGGGGCCGCGGCCGGACCGGCGGCGATTTTCTTCAGGACTTCGACGCCTTTCGCCTCGCGCTGCTTGCCGCCCGCCTTGAGCAGGGCGCGCGCGTAGCCGTAGGCCACCTGGTTTCCGCCCTTCTTCTCCTCGACGAGGCGGGCGTACGCGTTAGCGGCCTCGCCCCACTTCTGCTGCCTCTCGAGGATCTCGGCCTGGGCCATCACGAGTCCCTCCACCGCCGGAACGCTGGGCAGGCCGTAGAAGCGCGCGGCCTGCGAGCGCTCGGCCCCTTTCCCGGGCTTGCCGGCCAGGCGTCCCTTCTTCTCGAGCTCGGCGAACATCTCGAGCGCGAGCGCGGGATCGCCAGCCTTCGACTCGAGCTTCGCGAGCCAGTAGACCATGCTCGGATCGCGCTTCAGGGGGTTCGTAGCCGGGATCAGCACGTTGGCCTTGAGGGCGTGAGCCAGCGCCGAGGTCGGGGCGTCGCCCTCCTCGTCGAGCACCGCGAGCATGATCTCGCGCTCGTACGAATGCGGCGACTCCTCGATCACCTCCGCGAGCGCCTGGCGGATGGCGTGGGCGTTCTTCGCGCGGTCCACCGTCCAGAAGCCCTTCGCCTGCGCGAAGCGGAACTCAGCCCGCCTCATCTTGGTCTCGATGTCGTTCGGGTCGGCGGAGACGTGGCCCGCAGGCGCCCGCCCGCCCTCGAACGACTCGACCGGCGCGGTCGTGATGTCCGCGTAGTCGGCCGCGAGCTCGACCGCGAGCTTGCCCATCCCGAGGTCGGACGCCGCGAGCGAGAGCTTCAGCAGGTACTCCGGATCGACGTCGGGGTTGCGCATCGGGACCCACTTCGCCTTCTGAGTGTAGTAGGTCAGGGCCTCGTAGTGCTTGCCCGCCTCGAGAAGCTGCATGATCGACCGGCGGAACAGGCCTCCCAGCATGGCCTTCAGGACCGGGCGGACCGTCTCGTGGCGGTTCGACTGGAGCTCGGTCCCAACATGCTGGGTGCCAATCAGAACAACTGA
>CAYZKI010000189.1:0-5571 GCA_964478745.1 uncultured Bacteriovoracaceae bacterium | reverse complement strand
CGACTGGAGCTCGGTGATCGCGATGTCCAGGGCCTGTTCGGGCTCGTCGAAGCTGATCTGGGTGCGCGCGTGAGCCACGCCCTTGAAGTCACCGTAGTTCGAAAGCGTGACCTCGCCGACCGCGTTGAACTTCGCCGCTTCGTCCGAGAAGAAGCGCTGCGCGGCCTTAAGGTCGAAGCCCCCGTGATCCCCGCAGGGAAGCAGCCTGAGCCGGGCGAGCGTCGCGCCGGGGCTGAACGGGAAGCGGTTGATCGTCTCGGTGAACCACTTGCGCGACTCTGCGCCCTGCGCCGTCTTGCGGCCCTCGATCTCGCCGAGGCGGAACGTGGCGCGCCAGCCGTAGGGGTGGTGGCTATAGCGGGCCAGGTAGGCCTCGAAAGCCTCCTTCGCGCGGTCGAATTCCTTCAAACCGTAAAGCGCCTCGGCCCGGTTCAAGTGCACGCCCGGAAAGCGCTTGGCCTCGGACTCGTAACGGCGAAGGGCCTGAGAGTAGGAGGCGAGAGCCTGTTCGTACTTGGCGTGAGCCAGGAAGATGTCGCCCATGCGAAGCGCCGCTTCGGCCTGGTAACGGCGTTCGGCGGTGTTCTCGACCACCCACTGGTACTCGCGAGCGGCGCGGTCGGACTGGCCGAGCGCGTAGAGGCTTTCGGCCGCTCCGAGATGGAAGACCCAGTTGAAGGCGTACTCTGGGTGCCGGTTCGAGAGCCAGAGGAAGCTCTCGAGCGCGCCCAGGTAGTTCGCGGCCTCGAACTGGCGCCGGGCCAGGTACATCGCCGCGTGCAGGGAAACGGGCGACTCGGTGGCCTCTCCCATCAGCTTGGCCAGGGCGGCCTCCGCCTGCTCGTGGTAACCGAGCCGGATCAGCGCGTTCGCCCTGAGGAAGCGCATCTCGGCGGTGAAATCCGATTTCGGGTTCTCGGCCTCGAAGAACTCGACCGTGCGGACCACGAGAGCGGGCTTCCCCTGCTTGTAGAGGTCCTGCGCCAGGCGGACGTACTTGCCGTCCTTCTCGGTGGTCGCGGTATTGTTATAGCTGAACCGGCTGTCGGCCGTCGTCGACGGCAGCCACTGGCTGAACTTGATCGGATCGCGAACCGGGAGGAACGGCAGGAAGATGTCCTGTCCTTCCTTCAGCGGCTCCCGGCAGAACTTGGTGATGTCCTCGAACTCGGCCTTCTTGCGGGAGCTGGCGAGCCTCCGGTCGGCGCGCTTGCGGGCGTCGTCCTGAGCCTTCTTCAGAGTGGCTTCCTGGGCGACTTTATGCTGTGCGGCGCGAACCTCGCTGACCGTCGGTCCGGCCTTCTGCCAGAAGTCGAGTACGAACGCGGGCGGGTCCTTCTCCCGGTACTCGAACCATTCCATCGAAGGATTGGCGGGAGACTCGGGCCCCTGGCCGAATTTCCACTGGCCGGCGATCTTGAGCCCCTCGGGCGTATCCGAAAACTTCAAAGCGGCGACCCGGGGGTCGCGGATTTCCTGGAAGCGCGATGCCCACGCGGCCTCTTCTCCCAACGGGGCGCCCAGATCGGTCAGGCCCACGCCTTTGAGGAGGATGTCGAACCCCTTCGAGGTGATCTTCGACTCGGAGGTCACCGTCTCGTCCACTCGGAGGATGAGGCGGCTATGGGTCTTGAGGGTCTGGAGTTGAACGGTGTCGGACGCCTGCGCCGCCAGCCACGCCAGCGCGGTGATAGGGAGAATCGCGTAGATCCAAACGAGCTTCCTGCCGCAGTTCACTCTTGATGGCTCATCCTTAAGCCAAGCATTTACGCGTGAGAAACGACTTCAACGCGACGAGTAGGAAAGCAAGGGGCGGGCCATGTTTGCCGATGGGACGAAACGGGCTCGGAAGTTTCTGATCATTCAAGGACATCGGGGCAAAACACGCCGGGTGAGACTTTGCCGCGAAGGCAGCGTTTACCCGTAATTTTTTGACCCAGCGTCAGGAACAGCCACAGTTTTCGGTGAGAGTTTGACGCAAAGTGGTGCTAGGATTTGAGCAGAATCATGCGGCCGGAACACGTCTCGAAGCCCAGCTTCAAAACAGCCTTCGCATCGCTCGTCCTTTCGACCGCCCTCACGCTCCTTTCGAGCTCGTGCGGCGTGCTTCTCGGCAACGTCAAGCCCGTCGTCGAGAAATCGGAATCGTACGGCGTGATGGATCTGCAGCGCGAGCGCCCCGACGAGTGGGTGAAGTTCGTGAGCGATCCGAGGTCGCAGAAGAGCGACGGCGAGTCCCGGGACGAGGACGACGAAACCACCGAGATCTCGGACGTCAGCTTCCAGTCCAAGCGCACCGCCTCGGTGATTTCGCTGAATTCCGCGTGCCGTGCCTCCTACCTCACCACGGAACGCGACCTCAAGGGGTTCACGAGCCTGCTCTTCCTCGGCGTCTCCGACGTCACCGCCCGCGAGGAGCAGGACATCACGATCGACGGAAGCCCGGCGCTCCAGACCACTCTCGAAGGAACGCTGAACGGCGAGCGCGTCAGATTTCGGACAGTCGTCACCCGCAAGCGCAACTGCGTCTACGATCTCGTGTTCGTTTCGCGACCGAAGTACTTCGAGCGCGACCTGCCGACCTTCACCGCCTTCGTCTCCTCGCTTCGGTTGAGATAGCAGGAGACGCGTCTCTCGGCTTTTGGCTCTTTCCTCCTCCCCGTTGTGCGCTAAACTTATCTGGATGAGCACCCTCACCGACTCCCACCCGATGCACCCGGGACGCGTTCTCGTTTCCCGCATCGGACAGCGGACGCTGGGCATGATCCGCTTCGCCGGCGGCTTCGGCCAGCTTTGCTCGCAGATGTTCAAGGAGGCGCTCTATCCCCCGTACTATCCGAAGCTCATCCTCCAGCAGATCTACGCCATCGGGATCCAGTCGTTCCTCCTCGTAGCGGTGACCGCGCTCGCCACGGGCTCGGTCATGGCGCTCCAGTTCGGCTACGGTCTGGCCAAGTTCGGCGGCAAGCTCTACGTGCCCAAGGTCGTCGCGATGGCCATTCTCCGCGAGATGGGCCCGGTTTTCACCAGCCTGCTCGTGGCCGGCCGCATCGGCTCGGGCATCGCCTCCGAGGTCGCCTCCATGAAGGTGACCCAGCAGATCGACGCGATCCGCGCCCTCGGCGCGAGCCCGGTCAAGCAGATCGTCATCCCGCGGGTCGTCGCGACCGTCATCGCGCTCCCGATCCTCACCTTGTTCGCCGACTACATCGGGCTCTTCGGTGCCATGCTCATCTGCCTGACCGAGCTGGGCATCAATACCGAGTACTTCATCACGAAGGCCGTCGAGACGCTGCGCATGTACGACCTGTTCACCGGCATGGCCAAGACGCTCGTTTTCGCGTTCTTCATCTCGGTCACGGCCTGCTGGCGCGGCCTCACGACCGAGGGCGGCACCCAAGGCGTCGGAAACTCCACCACCTGGGTGGTCGTCACGTCGAGCATCTTCATCATGATCAGCGACTTCTTCCTCACGAAGTTCTTCATCATGACCGTCTACCCGAAATGATCCGGACCGAATGAAAAAGAACATCGCCCTCGACGTGATCAACCTGCACAAGACCTTCGGCACCAAAGCGGTGCACAGGGGCGTGAGCTTCCAGCTTCATGAGGGCGAGATCCTCGGGCTCTTCGGCGGCTCGGGCTCGGGAAAGAGCGTGATTCTCCGGTCGATCATCGGGCTGGAGCACCCGGCCCAGGGGAAGATCCTGTTCGAAGGCCATGACCTGACCCAGCTTTCCGAGAAGGAGCTGTACCCGATCCGCACCAAGGTGGCCTACGTCTTCCAGAACGGGGCGCTCTTCGACTCCCTGAGCGTCGAGGAGAACCTCGCCTACCCCCTCAAGGAGCACACCAAGCTCTCGGACGCGGAGATCCACAAGAAGGTCGACGCCATGCTCGAGCTCATCGACATGAAGGGGACGAATTCGCTTCTCCCGAACGAGCTCTCGGGCGGCATGCAGAAGCGTGCCGGCCTGGCGCGAGCCATCATCCTCGAGCCCAAGGTCATCCTGTTCGACGAGCCGACCGCGGGCCTGGACCCCGTGAACACGAAGCGCCTGCTCGACAATATCCTGAAACTGAAGAAGAACGGCATCACCGGCATTTTCGTGACTCATGACATCCCGGCGGCCTTTGAAATTGCTGACCGAATCGCCATTCTTTACAATGGGAAGATCTATACGATCGATACAGTTGAGAATATCAAGCGTTCTGACGATCCGTTGGTACAGTCGTTCGTGAGCGGCGCGGTGGATAACTAAGGTAACGAGAATCATGTCCTTGAGCACTAGGAGACAACTGGAGTCCGAGATCAAGGTCGGGCTCTTCGTCACGATCGGGATCGGCCTGGTCATGCTGGCCATTCTCGTGCTCGGAAGCACCGAGAATCTCCTGACCCGCCAGTCCCGCTACGTCACCTTCTTCCCTTCCGTCGAAGGCCTGTCCATCGGCGCGAAGGTGGTCCTGGGCGGCATCGGCGTGGGAGTGGTCGAGGACATCGATCTCGACAACGAGAAGCGCCAGATCAAGGTGAAGTACACCATCGCCTCGAAGTACGCCGAATGGATCCGCGGCGACTCGCAGGCCGAGATCTCCACGCAGGGCGTGCTCGGCGACAAGTACATCGCGATCAACACCGGCTCAACCGATCAGGCCAAGATCGAGCCGGGCGGCGAGATCCCCGGCAGAGCCGGCAAGGACATCTCCCAGTTCCTCTCCAAGGGCGACCAGCTCATGGTCAATCTGAACTCGATCGCCGTGAACCTCGACAAGATCATCAAGAACCTGGAAACAGGCGGCCGGAGCGAGATGCTGTTCAAGGGCCTGGCCGAGACGGCGAGGAACCTGGCATCGGTTTCCGACAAGCTGAACAAGGGCATCGAGGACCAGCAGATGAAGTCCGCGGTCAGGAACCTGAACTCGATTCTCGGGAAGATCAACAACGGCACCGGCACGCTCGGCGCGCTGGTGAACGACCCCGGGCTCTACGACGACGCGAAGGCCCTCCTCGGCGGCGCGAACCGCAACCGCATCGTGAGGAACCTGGTCCGCCAGACCGTGCGCAAGGGCGACGAGGCGCGAGCCGAGGAACAGGCCGAGGAAGCCGCCGGCCCCCCGCCTCCTCCTTCCAAGCGGAAGTGATCGAAGCCGCGTCAGGGCGCTGACGCTCGTTCGGCGAGTCGGGCTCATGAGCGCGCGTCCCGGCACCGATCCGAAGACGATGGGCTTTCGTCCGCGGATACTCACGCACCTCCTGCAGCTCGCCTGCCTCGCCGGGCCCGGCCACGCCACTCTCGCGTTCGCCGGCCCCGCGGATCCCGCGTGCGTGCATGACAATCTCTCGCGATCCGCGGGCTACATGAAGGACCACTTCTATGCAGGCCGCCCCGTGACGGACTACAAGATCGGGGAGACTTATCAGCTTCACCCCAGCGGAACCTCCCGCGTGCGGAAGGTCGAGTTCCTGGGGGCGAGAGTCGACGATCAGGGAGGGCGATGGCTGATCTTCCGCAAGCCGAAGGACAAGAGAGCCTCGAGGCGGAAAACGTTTGGCCTCGACGAGGTGTTCGT
>CAYZKI010000188.1:0-6777 GCA_964478745.1 uncultured Bacteriovoracaceae bacterium | reverse complement strand
GACCAGGACCCGGTAGAGAGGCCACTCCTGCTCGGGCATGGTCTTCTCGACACGCGCCTCGCCGAGGTTCCTCACGATCGAGTGGACGAACGCCGCTTTTCGCGGGCTGGGGAACGATCCGACCTGGACCGAGTAGCTGCGCGCGGGCTCCGCGGCGAGGGCGTGCGTGAAAGCCGCGGTCAGCAGCATCAGCAGCGCGGCAACGCCGAAGGTCGTCGCTCGCCGCACGGCCGGTCAGCTCGCCTTGGTCTGCTTCGTCTCGTCGGCGGCCGTGGTGATCACCTGGGTCTTGTCGGGCGCGTTGGCGGCCGCGGGCGGGGCGGGAGGCGTCTTCACGCCGCGCTTGTCGCCCTCGGAGGCGTTCTTCGGCAAGCCGACCGTCGTGTTGGTCACGAGGTATTCGGACTTGTCGAAGACGTTGTCCGTGGTCTCGTTCCAGATCGCCTCGAGGGAATCGGCGAAGCGGTTGACGAGGTTGTAGTAGATGGCTTCGGGCGCGAAGAGCGTGTTGACCAGGCTCATGAGGACGGACAGCGCGATGCCCACGATCGACTTCACCATCGCCTGCGAGATCTTGATCAGGAAGAAGTCCATGGTGCGCTTGGTCTCTTCCATGTTGGAGAGGTCCATGCCGCCGAGTTCGGGCAGGCCCTTCGCGATGCCCAGGAACGTGCCGAAGATGCCCGCGATGATCAGCAGGCCGGGCAGGATGTTCAGCAGCTCGTTCACCAGGCTGGTCGGGAAGATGCCCATCACCTTGTTGAAGACGGGGTTCGTCTCGAAGACGCTCTTCGTGACGTCGACCATCTTCGGGGGATAGCCTTCCTTCTTCAGATAACGGGCCTGGCGAAGCGTGTCGTGCACGAGCCGCTGGACGCCGTCCTGGATCAGGAAGAAGCGGTCGGTCATCGTGGTCACGTGGTCGAGGCTGCGGCGCTTGTACTTGGACCGCATCTCGAAGCATTCGTGATAGGTCTTCTCGAGCAGCTTCTTGAGAAGGTAGTAGAAGGAGTGGATCTTCGGCGCGTTCGGGTCGCTGAAGAAGTTGCGCGCGCGCTTCTCGAACTCCCTCGTGAACTTGAGCTCGGCCTTCGCGGTGTAGTAGATCAGCACGCGAAACAGGACCGCGACCCCGAAGCCGACGAACATCAGCGGCATGAGCACCGCCGCCGTGACGTCGATCATGTTCTCGAGGATGAATTTTGTCAGCGGATCATTCGCCATAACTTATTCCCCTTGCTCCTTAAGACTGAAACGGATGATGACTCGTTGGCTCTTCTTGCAGTCGAACTGCTGACAGTACTGGTCGTCCGTCAGGTTCGAGCCCGCGGGAGCCCGGTCGGTGGCCAGATAGCTTCGGCCGGAGACCTTGACCAGCGGAAGCAGCGACTTCTGGTGCTGGAACTGCATCTTGTTGGTGTCGAAAATGTGCTCGAAGATCGCCTTCGCGCGCTGATAGCTCAGGTCCATGTTGTAGTTCACGGCCTGGCGGTCGTCGGGCGAAAGGCTGTCCGGGTTCACGAACTTGCCTTTGTACGTCGGTGAGGCGAAGCCCACGATCTCGACGTTCGAGATTTTCTTGGAAAGCGCCGGGTTCTCGAGAAGGCTCTTCGCGTAAACCGGGATCGTCTTCTCGAGGATCTCGCGCATCTTGCCTTTCAGCTCGGCGCGGCCGGTCTCGAAGTACTCGTCGGCGAAGTTGATCATCACGTCGCCGGTTCCCAGGTTCACGTCGGCGTTGATGCCGGCGCGGCTGAAGGCGTCCTTGATGTTCTTGGCGAGCATTCTCTGCTCGTTCAGCTTGGCCTGCGTCGCCTTGAGGTTCTTCTCAAGCGCTTCGTTGGTCTGCTTGAGCGAGCCCATCGCCGCCTGGTACTGCCCCTCGATCGACTTGATGGCGCCGCGGGTCTTGCCGATCTCGTCGTTGAGGGCCTTGAGCTTGGCCAGGTACGCCTCGCCCTTCTTGCGGATGGCTTCCTGGTACTGCGCCTCGCGCTGCAGGCCCTGCTCGTAGGCCTTTTTCTCGCGGGCCACCGCTTCCTGATGCGCCCTCTCGAGCTCGGCCGCGGTCTGCTTGAACTGCATTTCCTTCGAGTTCAGAGTGGCCAGCAGGCGCTCCTTCTCGCGGTTCTTCTCCTCGATCTCGTCCTTGGCCTGCTCGAGCTGGGCGATGTACTTGCTGTTCTGCTCCTTCAGCCCGGCCATGCGCCTCTGGCCCTCGAGCTGGATCTGCTGGATCGCCGCCTGCATCTTCTCCTGCGAACGCTTCTTGCTGCGATAGGCGTACTTGACCTCGTCGATCTGCCTGGCGAGGTCGTTCTCGATCTGCTCGATCTTCTGGTTGTTGGAGGCGATCACGCTCTCCTTGTCCTGGACGGTCTTCGCGAGCTGGTCGATGTCCTGGTCCTTGGCGACGATGATGTCGTCGCGCTTCTTCACGCGGGACTTCGAGACGAGGTTGGCGTTGACGATGTTCTTGACCATCGCCTGGTAACGGTTGAGGGCCTGTTCCTTCTCCTGGGCTTCCTTCGCCGCCTTGAACAGCTGCTTGCGCTCGTTTTTGGCGTCTTCCTCGAGGAGCGTCAGCTTGCCCATCAGCTCCTGGTACATGGAGATGTCTTCCTGGGAGGCCTGCTGCTTGAGGTAGTCCTCCTTGAGGACCTCGTACGCCTTGATCTGGCGGCGGAGATCCTCGACTTCCATCTTCTGGGCCGTGAGCTGCGTGTGCGACGAGAACGAGACCGTTCCGGACCTCAGATTGGCGACCACGAAGAGGAGAAGAAAGACGACTGAGAGAACGAGGAACAAGTCACTGTATGAGGTCCAGTGATTGCCCCCATGCTCGACCTTGGCTCTGATTTTGTCGTAGTTCAGATTCAAGAGCGGTCCTCCACTGAAGCTCTTCGGTGAAGGGGGGGTCAGGGTTTAGGAATTCGTCGGAAAGGCCGCGTCAGGAGCCTGACACCCCGGCCCAGGGGGAGGAGCCATGGGGCTCCAGATCACCCGTCAAGTTCTCCCAGGGCCCGGCCGATAAACATCGTGATGAAGTATAAGGTGAAACTGCGCATCACCGATTTAGCCGGCGAAAACCGCAAGCTGGCCTTCAACCTGGAAGAGGGGCTCGAGTTCCTCCTGGGCAAGAAAGCCGTGAGTCTTCGCGCGGATGTCTGCATCCTCTCGGTCAAGTCGGGCCGCCTCGAGGCGCGCCTCCCGAAAGGCGTGAAGACGCCGTTGATGCTGAACAACCAGTCCCTGAAGGAAGTATTCGTGAAGCCGGGGGACATCCTGCAGTCGAACGGATACGCGGTCGAGTTCATCGAGTGCCCGCACGTCACGGCCGCCGAGACCCAGTTCGTCGATGTTTCGAGCCTCCGCATGGAAGCGACCCGCGTGGGCGCGCTGACCGATGCCGAGAAGCCGGCCGACGCCAGCGAGCCCGAAACCGAGTCCAAGTCCAAATCCGAGCCGGAGGACCAGCACGCCGCCCGCACCCGGATCGCCACCTTTAAAGAGCCGGTCAAGGAGAAGGCCGTCGACACCGCCGACGATGCCGTCGATGAGCCGGTCGAGACTTCCTACCGCACCCGTGTAGCCATGGGTAAGGAGGAGGACGTCTCGCTCGACCTCGAGTCGTCGGGCGAAGTGGAACCCGAAGCGGAAGTTTCGCGCGAGACCTACGCGCGCAAGGCCAAGACCCGCACGATCGAAACCTCCCGGGACGAGGCGCCGTCGCTCCCCAGCGACGAAGACCTCGATGCCGCGCGCGAGCGCGAGATCGAGCTCGAGAGAAAGCGCGCCCGCGAGGAAGAGAAGGAACGCAGCAAGAAGCTCATCGCCCGCGAACGGGAAGAGCGCGAGGCCGCCGAGAGGGCCCGTGCCCTGGCGCGCAAGCACGAGGAAGCGAGCTCGCAGACCCGTTTCACGCGCTACTTCCGCCGTGACGACCTGATCGACCAGGGCGGCGACGAGGTCACGCGCTTCGCCAAGCTTTCGCAGGATCGCACGGAGATCGCGGTCTCCGTCGGCATGGTCTTCTTCTTCAGCGGACTCGCGGCGGTTGCAGGCCGTTTCGCCGGTTTCTTTCCGGGAGCGCTGCTCGGAGCCGGCATCGCCGTCGCTCTCGCCTACGGCATCCAGGCGGGCAACAAGTTCTTCAGGCTTCGCCACACGCTTCAGGACTATCTGAACATCCTGGCTTACGTTTCCCTCGGCGCGCCCGCCGCAGCGTGGGCGCACACCCGCGACCCGATGCTCGGCGCCTGGGCCTTCGGACTGCTCTTCGCGGGCGGCTTCGGCGCGATCTTCCACAAGTTCCGTCCCGAGCCGAAGCGCTTCATCCCGGTCGGCGTCTCCGTGAGCGCCGCCGTCATCGCCGGCCTGCTCTCGATCCCCCATCCCGTGGAGATCGACGTGGCTTCCGCGCCTGTCGCGCAGAGCCCGGCCGACCGCCAGCCCGCCGAGGCCTGGGAGCCCCCGAAAGTTCCCGCGCCCGCGCAAGGCCAGGCGCAACCCGCGGACAACGGGCCCTCCGCCCAGGTGGCGCTCGAACCCAAGGACATGAAGCCGGTCCACCCGGCGTGGACGAAGCCGATCCTCGAGGACCGCGTGAGCGTGCCGGATCCGCTCGCCAACGAGCAGTATTTCACCGCGATCCGCGAGGGCAATCTCGAGGTGGTCAAGGATCTGGTCAGCCGCAAGGCTGTCGACCCGAGCTTCACCCTCGAGAAGGGCAACACAGGCCTGATGATCGCGGCCGCGGCCGGCAAGATGAACATCGTGAAGTACCTCGCGCAGCAGCGCGTGAGCCTGAACGCCCAGGACCCGAACGGGACCACCGCGCTCATGTGGGCGGTCTACCGCGGGCACAAGGACATCGCGGAGTACCTGATCGGCCGTGGCGTGAACCTCGAGCTCCGTCGTGACGACGGCGACCGGGCGGAAGACCTGGCGCGCCGCTGGAACCGCACCGATATCGTTCGCATTTTCGAGCGTCATCGCGCCGAAGTCGCAACGCGTGAGGCCGAGCGGCGGGCCAAGGAAGCGAAGCTCGCCAAGGCGAAGAAGGGCAAGCGGGCGCCCGCGAACAAGTCAGGCACGAGCAATCTCGGCAAGATCCGTTCTCTGCGCTGAGTTGTGCTAAGGTCACGTTCGTGACCGCTAAAATCAAACTGAATCCCGAACAGGCCGACGTTCTGGAAGTGCTCCGCGGCGGCGCCTCGAACGTCTTCCTCACCGGCGTCGCGGGAAGCGGCAAGACCCATCTCCT
Organism: uncultured Bacteriovoracaceae bacterium; assembly: GCA_964478745.1. GTDB lineage: Bacteria > Bdellovibrionota > UBA1018 > UBA1018 > UBA1018 > CAYZKI01. Next base: position 1,511 of record CAYZKI010000188.1, on the reverse strand, counting down.
CAAGGAGTACCTTCGCGACCGGGACGACCAGGAGCACGTGCTCCTGGCCAGCACCGGGGCCGCGGCCATTCTCCTCGGCGGCAGGACGTTCCACAGCTTCTTCGGCCTGGGGATCATGGAAGGCGGGCTCGAGGCGACGGTCGAGCGCGCTCTCAACCGGCCGCAGGTGGTCCGCCGTCTCAAGAAGTGCAAGTCGATCGCGATCGACGAGATCTCGATGATCTCTGGCCCCGCGCTCGGCGCCGCCGAGCGGATCGCCGGTCACGCCCGGGATTCCTCGGAGCCCTGGGGCGGCATCCGCGTCGTGGCCTGCGGAGACTTCGCGCAGCTTCCACCCGTCGGCAATCCGATGACCCGCCAGCGCGAGTGGGCCTTCCTCGACGAGACCTGGGAGCGGACCCGTTTCCAGCCGGCCGCGCTCCGCACCGTGGTTCGCACGCAGGACCAGGAGTTCCTCGACGTCCTCAACTCGATCCGCGTCGGAAAAGTCGACGATCAGGTGATCCGCTTCCTGCAGTCGAAGACCACGCGCGACACCCAGGACGTGAAGGCGACTCGCCTGTATCCCCGGCGCGACATGGCCGAGCAGTACAACCTGAGGCGCCTCGCTGATCTTCCAGGTGACTACGAGTCGTTTCCGACGATCTACTCGGGCAAGGAGAAGGCGATCGAGGATCTCAAGAAGGTCGCGCCCGTTCCCGAGCTCCTGAAGCTGAAGAAGGGCGCGCTCGTCATGCTCCGCCAAAACGACCCGATCGGTCGCTGGGCGAACGGATCGCTCGGCACGGTGAAGGAAGCCGGCACCGCGATCGTCAAGGTCGAGCTCCTCGAGGGAGGCACCGTCGACATCGAGCCCGTGACGTTCGACCTGCTCGACGCCGAGGGCAAGAAGATCGCGACCGCGCAGAATTTCCCGATCAACCTCGCTTACGCGACCACCATCCACAAGGCCCAGGGCCAGACGCTCGACCAGGTGGTCGTGAACCTCCAGAACCTCTGGGAGCCGGGCCACGCGTACGTGGCGCTGAGCCGCGTGAAGAGCTCGAAGGGGCTGTTCATCGAGGCGTGGAACCAGCGCTCGATCCTCGTCGACCCGCAGGTTGCCCGGTTTCATCAAGGCGTTTTCTGATCGACTTCACTCCTGGGTGTTTCGGTCCTTGAAGCCAACTGCTTCGACCGACAGGCCGGTGGTCCAGAGGGCGGGCGCGAAACCCACTCGTTTCAGTTTCTTCGCGATGATGCCTCTGGAAAGCTCGAAGCGGTCCCCCGCTGACGGATCGAACGGCTTGAATGCGAAGAGGCCCCGGGTCATGGTGCGTGCCCAGGTTCGGCGAGGGGAATACGGAGTGACGAAGTAGAGATCGTTCTCGATTTCCTGCACTCCGGTCGCGCAGCCCACGCATTTTCCCGCGAAGACGGGAGTCCGGCCGAAAGCGCCGTCGCGGAGGCTGAACTCGAAGTCATCGCCTCGCCGCGCGAGCGATATTTTCGCGAGCCTCTTGGGATAGCCC
>CAYZKI010000187.1:1309-6778 GCA_964478745.1 uncultured Bacteriovoracaceae bacterium | reverse complement strand
GGATAGAACACATCTCCGCCGAACGGATCGATGCGGAATCCCGAGACCTTCTTGGAGAGAGCCCGATAGACCTTCGAGTGAGCGATGGTCACCCAGGGCGCCTGCTCCTTGAAGATCTTCTGGGCCTGTTTGTAGAGCTTCGTGCGTTCGGAGACCGCGCTCTTCTCGCGGGCCTTCTGCACGAGCTCGTCGAAGGGCTTGTGACACCAGCGCGCGCGGTTGCCGCCCGCTTCGACGGCGGAGCAGCTCAGGAGCACGTTCAGGAAGTTGTCCGGATCGCCGTTGTCGCCGGACCAGCCGAACTGGATCATGCCGAAGTCATCCGTCTTCGACTTCGCCAGGTACGTCGGCCAGTCGTAGGTCACGAGCTTCACCTGGATGCCGACCTTCTCGAGGTCCGCCTGCATGAGCTCGCCCATCTTCTTGCCGTTCGGGTTGTACGGGCGCGATACGGGCATGGTCCAGAGCTCGACCGAAAGGGGCGTGGCCACTCCGGCTTCCTTCAGCAGGGCCTTGGCCTTCTCGGGGCTGTACTCGTAGTCCTTCACGCTCGCGTCGTACGACCAGATGGTCGGCGGAAGCGGGTTCTTCGCGACCTCGGCGTTCCCGAGGTAGATCGCCTCGATGTACGACTTGCGGTTGAGCGCGTGGTGGACGGCCTTGCGCACGCGGGCGTCGTCGAAGGGCTTCTTCGTGGTGTTGAAGGCGAGATACGAGACGTTCATGCCGGGGCGCTCGAGCACCTGCACGCTCGCTTCCTTCTTCATGCTCGGAAGGTCGGCCGGAGCGGGCTCGGCCACCACGTGGCACTCGCCGGCCTTGAGCTTCTGGAAGCGGACGCTCGGGTCGGGCGTGATCGAGAAAACGAGCTGATCGAGCTTCGCCTTGCCCTTCCAGTAGTCCGGGTTCGCCTTGTAGCGGATCTGGTTATCCTTCACGTAGCTCGAGAGCATGAACGGGCCGGTGCCGACCGGGTCGGTGTCGACCTTCTCGGGTGTTCCTGCCTTCATCATCTTGTCGGCGTATTCGGCCGAGAGGATGCTCGCGAAGTCCATCGCGAGGTCCGCGAGGAACGGGGCTTCGGGCTTCGTCAGAGTGAACTCGACGGTGTGGTCGTCGACCTTCTTGACGTCCTTCACGATCTTGCCGAGCTCCATCGACTCGAAATACTCGTACGCGCCGCCGCTGACCTTGTGGAAGGGATGGTCCTTCTGGCGCTGGCGGTTGAAGCTGAACAGCACGTCATCGGCGTTCATCGCGCGCGTCGGCGTGAAGGCCTTGGTGGTGTGGAACTTCACGTTCTTGCGGAGCTTGAACGTGTAGGTCAGGCCGTTCGGCGCGATCTTCCAGGACTCCGCGAGCGAAGGCTCGATGGTCGTCTCGCCGTGCTTGAACTCGACAAGGCGGTTGTAGACGGTGCGCGAGCTCGCATTAAAGGAAGTGCCGTCCGTCACGATCTGCGGGTTGAACGAGCTCGGGCTTCCTTCCGAGCAGTACACCAGCGTCTTGGCCGCTTGGGCCGGTGCGGCAGCGAGAAGAGCAGCGAGGAAGAGAGAATAGAATTTCATTTCGGGAATTCCTTTCAAGGGTCCTGAACCAGCCGACCGCGGAAGACTCGCCAAAAAACGGCATTCTCGCAATCAAAAAGGTTGGAGCCCGGGGCCTTGCCCCTTGCTCAAGGCCCAGGGTCGCGACACAATCCGGGGCGTATGGCCCTGAAGCACGGATCAAAGCGCGCGCGAAACCGGATTCTGGAGAATGCGATCGGACAGGCCGTGGGCCGGAAGAAGGCCCGTGCCTGGATCGCGGTGCTGACCCTCGGCGCGGCCGCCTTCGGTTATCTCCAGCAGAAGCCCTCGGACTCGGCGCCGATCCGGCGCCAGGCCCAGGTGGAGGCGACCCAGCAGGCCCAGGATTTCGGCCAGGCCGAAGCCGACATCGTCACGGGGCGCGTCGTCAAGGTCTCCGACGGTGACACGATCACCGTCCTTGACGCGAATCAGCGCCAGATCAAGGTCCGGATGCTCGGGATCGACGCGCCGGAAAAATCGCAGCCGTTCGGGAGCCGTTGCCGCGAGCAGCTCGCGGAGGTCGTGGCCGGCAAGGAAGTGCGGATTTCCACGCGAAAGCGGGACCGCTACCAGCGCGTCCTGAGCAAGGTCATGGTCGACGGGCGGGACGCCAATCTTTCCCAGGTGCAGGCCGGATGCGCGTGGCATTACAAGCAGTACGCGCGCGACCAGGCGGCGGCCGACCGCGAGACCTATGCCGCGGCCGAGCAGGAAGCGCGCTCCGCCCGGCGGGGGCTTTGGAAGGATGCCGAGCCCGAGGCCCCTTGGGCATTTCGACAGGCCAGCCGGGGCAAGAGCTCCCGGCGGGGAATTTCCGCGGAGCGGGATTAGGCGAGCAGGAGTCGGGAGCGATGGAAGAGAACGTTCAACTCGTCCTGGTGGGCGTGGCGGATCAGAAAGAGGCGCGAAGGCTTCGCGGGCACCTGGAGGACCTCGGAGTCGAGGTCTTCCTCAGAACCGATCCCGCGGATTGCGCCTCGGGTAGCTGCTCCACGAAGATCGAGCTTCACGTCCTGGCCGAGGATCTGGAAAAGGTCCGTGACTTCCTGCGCGTCGAGCACGCGAAGTCGATGGATGGGCTCGAGGTCAATCCCGAGTGGCTCGAGCAGGTTTACGATCCCACGAAGGCCACGGCCAACTGCCCGGCCTGCGGGACCACTTTCTCCACGACTCTTCGCGAGTGTCCCGACTGCGGGCTCGTGTTCCACGTCGAGGAATGATCCGCGGCGGAAGCCGGTGACCGGGCGGCCCGGGATTCGGGTTGCTGCTCTCTCGGGCTTTATGTCATCAAAGACGGATGATCCGTCTGACCAAACAGGGCTTGTTCTGCGAATCAGGCGGCTTTCACATCGATCCGAGCCGGCGGGTGGAGCTGGCGCTCGTCACGCACGCGCATTCGGACCACGCCCGCAAGGGGAGCCGCAGGTACCTCACGGCCGAAGATGGAGTGGGGCTCCTCAGGCACCGGCTCGGGGCCGACATCGACGTCACGGGCGTCCCTTACGGGAGGAAGATCCAGCTCGGCAGGACCACGGTGTCGTTTCACCCGGCCGGGCATATCCTGGGCTCGGCGCAGGTCCGCGTGGAACAAGACGGCGAGGTCTGGGTCGTCTCGGGCGATTACAAGCGGCAGTCGGACCCCACCTGCCGCCCGTTCGAGGTCGTGCCCTGCGACACCTTCGTCAGCGAGGCCACCTTCGGCAATCCGAAGTACGTGTGGAGCTGCGCGACGCAGGCGGTGCGCGACATCCACGACTGGTGGAAGTCGAACCGCGAGCAGGGGCGGAACTCCTTGCTCTTCTGCTACGCGGTGGGAAAGACGCAGCGGGTGCTGGGGGGCCTGGCGGAGCTGACAGACGACCCGGTCCTGCTCTGGGGCGAAGCGAACCCCGTGACGGAAGTCTATCGAAAGGAAGGCGTGAGGCTCGTTCCCACGCGCGACCTCGACAGCCTGGGTGGGCGCGCGCGCCCTCGCGGCGAGCTGATCATCACCCCGCACTCGATCCAGTACTCCGCGTGGATGGGCCGGCTGGGCGACGTCGAGACGGCGTTCGCCTCGGGCTGGATGAAGACGGGCGCATGGGGAATGAGGCGCTCCTACGAGAAGGGCTTCGTCCTCTCGGACCACGCCGACTGGAACGACCTGGTCGGGACGATCCGCGCGACGGGCGCGAAGCGGGTTCTCATCCAGCACACGAAGGATCCGGCGCTCCCCAAGCACCTGCGGCAGCTCGGGCTTCGCGCGGAGCTCATGGGCGTCGACCAGCCCCTGATGAAGATCGAGGACGCGGCGGTCGAGGAGCGCGCGGCCGCGGCGGCGCGCGGACAGCAGCTCTCCCTGTTCTAAGGGCAGTCGAGCGGGAACTCGGCCGAGATCGGCAGATGGTCGGAGAGCTCGACCCAGCTGTTCAGGAGCTCGGTGTGGGTCCGCGCGTTGCGCGCTCTTCCGCAGAAGCCCTTGGCCGCGAGGAAGTCGACCCGGCTCAGCACCGCGCCCGCGACCGTGCCCGACATGGTGGTCTTGCCGTCGTTGGCGCTGAGGTCGAAGCCGTCACGCTGAAGCGCGGCCGTCACGTACTCGCGCGTGGCCAGGCGAAGCGGGTTCCACGTCGAGCCGTCGAAGCCCGTGGTGTTCCAGTCGCCGCCGACGATGACGGGGTTCGGGACGTGCTTCACGGCCTTGAGGATCTGGTTCATCTGCCGGTAGCGGCAGGCGCCGTCGGTCTTGTTCTCCAGATGCGCGTTCACGACGGTGACGAGTTTCCCGCCGGGGAGCTCGATATCGGCGATCAGCGCCATGCGCTCGCCGCGCCTGACCTGGTTCTTCGAGAGGGCGCCCATCACGAGCGCGTACTTCTCGGAGCTGAACCAGTCGTAGCAGCGCTCGAGCGCTAGCCTGCGGGCCCGGCGGATCGGATACCGGCTCAGGATCGCGTCGCCGTGGCGGTTGCGCGCGTGCCCGGGAGAGACGCTCTCGCAGCCCGCGACGGGCGTGGAGCTCGCGCCGGTCAGCTTGGGGTCGATCTCGAGGAACTCGGTGGCGTAGGCGAAGTGATAGCCCATCGCCAGGGCGAGGTCCTCCGCGACGTTGCGGTACCCGGTGCGGCAGACGCCGTCGTCGGTCTCGACGAGAAGCAGGAGGTCCGAGTCGGCGATCCGGCAGGTGAGGGAGGTCGCGGTGCCGGGGCGCATGATGCTCCGGTTGAAGCGCGCGCAGTCGGTGAAGAGAGTCTCGAGCGACTCGTAGGCCTCGCCGCGCTCGATGTTGTACTCGGTCACCCGGAGCGTGGCCGGCACGTGGATGCCGAGGCTCGCCGCCGCGCTGCCGGTGTTTCTCACGACGACTTCGTCGATGGCGGCGCGCGCCTTGCGGGCGAGAGCGGAAGAGACGTTGTCGCCATGAAGCTGGCGAAGCTCGTGAAGCGTGAGCGCCGTGCTCGCGTTGGCCGGCGCCGAAAAATCCAGGACACCCAGTACTGCCAGCGCGGTCCCCACCGCGATGGCCCAATTCCCCTTCAAACTCATCCGAAACATCCCCCTAATTGGACGCAGCGAGTTAGCTAGGTGCGGTATAACGACCGTCTTGCGGAGTGTCAACGAATGACACGCGACGCAATGTGTCAATCCACTGAGATATCCGTTATTTAGAGAAGGGGACCAGCAGGTCCTCAAGGAAGAAAGCAGCGAGCTCGGCGCGGCCGTTGATTCCGGCCTTCTGGTAGATGGCCAGCGATTGGGTCCGGACCGTGCGCTCGCTCGTCTCGCGGATCGAGGCGATCTCCTTCAGGCTGAGGCCCTTGAGCAGGAGAAGCGCGATCTCTTTCTCGGAGGCCGTGAGCCCCCACTTCGTGAGCTGGCGGTCAATCATCTGACCCAGCCCGGCGGTCAGGCTTTCGGC
>CAYZKI010000187.1:0-1299 GCA_964478745.1 uncultured Bacteriovoracaceae bacterium | reverse complement strand
GCTTTCGGCTTCGGCGCGCCAGGCGCGCGCCTCCGCGTTCGCGTTGAGCAGGTCGCGCTGCAGGATGAGCGACGCCTTTCTGGCGGAGAGCGCGCGATACGCGAAGTAAAAGCTCGCCGTGAACGCGGAGATCGCGGCGGCGCAGTCGATCAGGATGTGCTGGAGCGGCATGCCCAGGGAGAAGTCCAGCCGGAGATCGTCGTAGGAAACGAAGCCGATGCCGATGGTCGCGGCGAGGAACGCGGCGACTTCGTATCGTCCGATGCCTAAGTCCGAAAGCCTATCCCTGTATGAATTCATCTGTGATTTCCGGAGCTCACTTCTACACGGCCTGTTTAGGTCATCGGCCCGATCGAGAACACCATAGATCAGCCGATGCGGGCAGGGAAATGAAATTTCGCTTCTTGCGTGCACACGATCCCGCTGACTGAAAGTCAGGATCCTGTCGGCCGGAACTTTCCGCCGACGGGATCCCGACATGCTTTCGACAAGATGTTGTCGCGAGACTCCGAGTGAAGGAATCACCGGGCAGAATTTTCCACGAACGGGTCTCACGGGCAGCGAAGTTTTTTCCGATGGGCAAAATGTTCACACATCTGAAAGGAATTTATGAAACTTCGCATGAGTAGTGCAGTAGGTATGGGAGCTCTCGCGCTCCTGACCCTCGCCAGCAGTACGGTTGAGGCAAAGGAATGGTCCGCGCTGGGCACTCGTTGGGCAATCAAACATGACGAGAAGGGCGGGGCGTCCGCTCTTTACGATCTGTCGTTCCCGTCGTTCGGCGGCTACCTTCCGCTGGGCGTGATCGGCGATCGTCGCATCAAGACCGGTGAGCTGATCAAGATCATCGCCACCGCCGGCAAGGAAACCGTACAGGACCAGAAGGACGCCGAGAAGGCCATCAACGAGCTCTCGACGAAGAGCGAGGACGCGCTCGGCGAGGAAGTGCTTCCCGCCCAGTGGTGGAAGACGGTGCCGTGGAACTCGAGCAGCGCCTCGGGCCTTCGCGCCGCGAGCGCAGCTGAGGCGAATGAAGCGCCGATCGTCTTCGCGATCGGTGACATCAATCTGAAGGCCGCATCGAAGAACAACAAGAAGTTCGACAAGACCTTGGCCGAAGTGAATCAGCTCTGGGCGGAGCTCGTTGCCGCGAATCCGGAAGTTGGTTCCAAGGACTGGGCGAACCACTTCACGTTCATCCGTCAGGGCGCCGCCAACACCTACGAGCTTCAGTTCGTGAACCTCGGGTTCCTCACGGGCCCGAAGAAGATGGCTGATTTCAAGAACGCCAAGTGGGGC
>CAYZKI010000186.1:3611-6803 GCA_964478745.1 uncultured Bacteriovoracaceae bacterium | reverse complement strand
CCTTCAGGTGGAGCTCGAGCCTCGGGAACTTCTCCCGCACCGAGCGAAGCAGGTAGGGGATGTAGTAAGGCCCGACGGACGCGATGACGCCCAGGCGGAACGGGCCCTCGAGCGGCCTCACCGAGGCGCGAGCGAGCTCGTGGAGCTTGCGTGCCTCATCGAGGATCACGCGGGCCTGCTGTGCGATTCCCTGGCCGATGGGCGTGACGGCGACCCTGCGCTTCGAGCGCTCGAAGAGCGAGATGCCGAGCAAGCCCTCGACTTTCTTGATCTGCGCGCTCAGCGCGGGCTGGCTCACGTGCACGGAGGCCGCGGCTTTTCCGAAGTGCTCATGCTCGGCGACCGCCACGATGTATTCGAGATCTCTCAGTGAAAGCGCGGATATATTCATAGGATAAACCTATCAAACATATAACATTAATCAGTTAGAGTTATCAAGCGGTCCGGGCGATAGTGGGTCTATCAGGAGGAATCGAAAAATGAGTCGAATTCTAGGTGTTGGTGAGAAGTTTCCGGAGTTCAAAGTCCCGGCTTGCGTCTCGATCGAGAAGGGCAAGGAGTTTTCCGAGATCGGCTCCGCGCAGATGCGCGGGAAGTGGTCGGTCGTCTTTTTCTGGCCATTGGACTTCACCTTCGTCTGCCCGACCGAGATCGCGGAGTTCAATCGCGAGCTCAAGGCGTTCCGTGACCGGGAAGCGAACCTCTACGGGGTGAGCGGCGACAGCCAGTACGTCCACCTGGCGTGGCGTCAGAACCACCCGGACTTGAAGGACCTGGGCTACCCGATGCTCGCCGACTACAAGAAGGAGCTTTCCGAGGCGCTCGGCGTGCTCCACCCGACCGAGAAGGTCCCTCTCCGCGCGACATTCATCGTCGATCCGGAAGGGACCATCCGCTGGGTGAGCGTGAACGACCTCAACGTCGGTCGCAACACCAAGGAAGTCCTCCGGGTCCTCGACGGACTCCAGACCGACGAGCTCTGCCCCTGCAATTGGGAGAAAGGCAAGGCCACCCTCGGATGATCCCGGGAGCGTCTACTGAACCGCACCTGGTGCAACGCAACTGATGCCCCGTGGTCTCCCCAGAGCCGGGCGCCGGATACAGAACCGGCGCCCGTGCCGAGGAGGCCGGATACGACCTATATAAGGAGAAGACCATGTCCGAAGTCGCAGCCGCTGCCGCAACGAACACGACGCCCATCAACCTCGCGGGGCTCAATGCGCTCCTCGACCGCCTGGACTCGCCGGTCGGGCGCGACCTCAAGCTGAGCCTGTCTCGGGTGCTCGAGGACAGCGTGCTCGGCCCGGACGAAAGGCTGCTCGCGCTTCTCGCGACCGCCACCTCCGCCGGGCACCACGACCTTGCCGCCTATGCGCGCGCCGAGCTTCTCGCCCGCGGCGTCCAGGAGGGCGAGGTCCGCGAGGCCGCCGAGAGCGCGGCCATCATGGCCATGCTCAACATGTACTACCGTTTCCGCCATATGGTCGGAAAGGAAGAGGACTACCGGGCGGCGCGTCTCAGAATGAACTCGATGGCGCGCCCCGCGCTCGGCAAGGAACGCTTCGAGATGCTGGCGCTCGCGGTGTCCATCCTGAACGGCTGCGAAAGCTGCATCCGGTCGCACGAGAAAGTCTTGCGTGACGCGGGCGTCGAGGCGGAGAAAGTGCATGAGCTCGCGCGAATCGCCGCGTCCGTGAAGGGCCTCGCGGTCCTTGACGGCATCCGGCAATAAGCCCGTTCAGTATTCGACGAGCGTTCAACCCAAAGGAGACCCTTATGCAGAAGATCAATATCGGAATCAATGAAGCCGACCGCCAGGAGATCGCGGCGAACCTTTCGCGCCTGCTCGCGGACACCTACACGCTTTATCTGCTGACCCACAACTTCCACTGGAACGTTCGCGGGCCGATGTTCCAGACGCTCCACGTGATGTTCGAGGGGCAGTATACCGAGCTCGCCGGCGCCGTCGACCTCGTCGCCGAGCGCATCCGCTCGCTGGGCGTGCTCGCTCCGGGCAGCTACCGCGAGTTCGCGAAGCTCACCTCGATCCAGGAATCCGACGGCAATATCAACGCGCGCGAGATGATCCGCAAGCTCACGGAAGGGCACGAGGCCGTGATCCGCACGGCGCGCGCTGCCTTCCCGTCCGCCGAAAAGGCGAACGACGAGGCGACCGCCGATCTCCTCACCCAGCGCATCCAGTTGCACGAGAAGACCGCCTGGATGCTGCGCAGCCTGCTCGATGAATAGGAGGTCACTGCTTGACCGCGGTGGTATGATGCCAGCATGAATATGGGAAAGGCGGGAGCCGCGCTCATGACCCTGCTCTTCGCGTTCGGATCGGACGCGTACGCGGCAAGAGCTGCCCAGGTCAGCCAGCAGAGCGCCACGGTCATCCCGGTGTCTATGGTCAAGAAATACGAAGAGTTCAAGAAGCCGCCGAAGGACGAGCTGAAGAAGAAGCTCAGTCCGACCGAGTTCAAGGTCACGCAGGAGGAGGGCACCGAGGCGCCCTTCAACAATCCGCTCTGGAACGAGAAGCGCGAGGGGATCTACGTGGACCGCGTCTCGGGCGAGCCGCTGTTCAGCTCGAAGACGAAGTTCGATTCGGGTACCGGCTGGCCGAGCTTCTGGGCCCCGATCGACAAGCGCTTCATCACGACCAAGACCGACCGTTCGCTCTTCGAGGAGCGGACGGAGGTGCGCTCGCGCTACGCCGACTCGCATCTGGGCCACGTTTTCGAGGACGGGCCGAAGCCCACCGGCCTGCGCTACTGCATGAACTCGGCCGCCATGCGTTTCATCCCGGTCGAGGACATGAAGAAGGAAGGCTATGAGGAGCTTCTGACGCTCTTCGATCCAGGGCACAAGCCCGGCGAGCGGCCGGGCGAGAAGGCGACCGGCGCCGCCGCCACCGAGAAGGCGACACTCGCGGGAGGCTGCTTCTGGGGAATGGAGGAGATCCTGCGCGCCATCCCGGGCGTGATCTCGACCCAGGTGGGCTACACGGGCGGCTTCACGCCCGACCCGGTCTACGAGAAGGTGAAGACCGGCGAAACCGGCCACGCCGAGTCGATCGAGGTGGTCTTCGATCCCAGGAAGATCACGTACGAGAAGATCCTCGAGTATTTCTTCCGCATGCATGACCCGACGACCAGGAATCGCCAGGGCAACGACATCGGCACCCAGTAC
>CAYZKI010000186.1:0-3601 GCA_964478745.1 uncultured Bacteriovoracaceae bacterium | reverse complement strand
TCCGCGATCTTCTACCACACCGACGAGCAGAAGAAGGTGGCCGAGGCCGTGAAAGCCAAGGTCGAAAGTTCAGGCAAGTGGAAGAAGCCCCTCGTGACCGAGATCGTGGCCGCATCGAAGTTCTACGACGCCGAGGCCTACCACCAGGATTATCTCCAGAAGAATCCTGGCGGCTATACTTGCCATTTCCTCCGGGACTGAATAGTCGTTAGCCATGTCACGCGCGGTACGGGCCTGGCTTCTCTTCGTTTGCTCGCTCATCGTCCTCATGGTCGCCGTCGGCGGGATCACGCGCCTGACCGGCTCGGGCCTGTCGATCACCGATTGGAAGCCCCTCATGGGGGCGATCCCGCCGCTCTCCGACGCCGACTGGGCTGAAGTCTTCGGCCGGTACAAGGCATCGCCCCAGGGGCAGACGCTCAACGCGGGGATGTCGCTCTCCGAGTTCAAGTACATCTTCTTCTGGGAGTACATCCACCGGCTGCTCGGGCGCGTGATCGGTCTCGCGTTCTTCTTTCCCTGGCTCTGGTTCGTCGTGCGCGGCCAGGTCCGCGGCGCGCTGGCGAAGAAGCTCTTCGTCGCGTTCGTGCTCGGCGGCCTGCAAGGAGTGCTGGGCTGGTTCATGGTGATGAGCGGGCTGGTCGACAGGCCGTACGTGAGCCATCTCCGCCTGGCGGCGCACCTGCTGCTCGCGCTTCTCGTGCTCTGCTACCTGTTCTGGATCCTCCTCGAGCACGGCGGTATCAGGCGCGCGCAGGCGGTGCCCCCGGCCTGGAGGCGCGCGATCGGGGCGATGACGGCGCTTCTCGTCCTCCAGATCGCGTACGGCGCTTTCGTCGCCGGCCTCAAGGCGGGCTACGCTTATCCGACGTTTCCCAAGATGCACGGGGCCTGGCTTCCCGCCGAAGCCTGGATGCACGAGCCCGCGTGGCTGAACCTTTTCGAGGCGCCCGCGATGGTCCAGTTCATCCACCGCTGGATCGGGGCCGCGCTCCTCATCGCCTGGCCGGCGCTCTACCTCCGCGCGAAAGGGCAGGCTCTTCTCACGGAGCTCGCGGCGCCGCTCGGGTGGGTTTCCATCCTGGTCTTCGTGCAGTTCCTGCTCGGGGTCGCCACCGTGCTCGGGCACGTGCCGATCACCGTCGCTGTCGCGCATCAGCTTTTCGCGTGCTTTCTCCTGCTGGCTGTCGTTCGCGTCAATTTCCTGGCTCGAAGCTGATGGGCCGGAGCGCGCCGCAGAGAGTTCGCCCAAGACAGGGAGAGATTCGCTCTCTTATACTCGAACCTATGACCCGACCGATCCGGGCCGGCGTGACGGCTCTCGTACCTGTTCTTGCCCTGATGCTCGCGGCCTTCTCGTGCGCGACCCCGAAAGCCGATCCTCCCGTCGAGCGCGATCCCGCTCAGCAGGCCAGCCTCGAGGAGATGTTCGAGCGGGTCTACCACGGTTACCTGAACGGCCAGCTGCTCCTGAACGAGTTCGATCGCATCATCTCGGACCGCAATTACGACGGGAAGGTGCTTCAGTCGCGCCTCTACGCGAAGCTCCTGGCCGTGCGGGCCATGGTCGAGAGCTTCGAAGACCGCATCAACGAGAAGTACGAGAGCGCGATCGCGGCGCAGACGGACCCCTCGCGCTCGGCGGCCGCGCGCTCGGACGCGCGCGACACGATCGCGGCCATCGCCGAGTTCGCCGACGGCAAGATCGCCAACCGGCGCGATATCCCATCCGAGCTCAGGGGCATGGTCGTGAGCAACCTGCGCGAGAAGCAGGCGCATCTCGACGAGAAGCTCGAATCGATCATCGCGAAGGTGGAGGCCGAGGACAGGCGCGCCGGCGCCAAGCTCCGCTCGGCGGCGGGAAAGCTTCGCTCCCTCAAGGAGCGGATCCGCGCCCGCATCCACCGCGCGGGGATCCGCAACCGCGATCTTTCGGAGGGACTGCGCGACGAGCAAGGGCGCGCCGGGTTCCGCCGCATGGAGGCCGCTCTCGAGGAGATGGCCACCCAGATCCGCGCCGATCTCGACGCCCTCGAATCGGGACGCGCGCCGCAGCAGCTCGCCATCGAGCCGAACTCCGGCGCCAAGGGCAACATCACCGGCTCGGGCTTTCCCGACGGCGTCTGGTCGATCACCTATGACGACGGCCCGAGGCCGAAGACCAGCAGCGAGGTTCTCGCCAACCTCAGGGCCGACGGCGTGAAGGCCACCTTTTTCATGCTCACGGTCGAGGTGCTCACGCACAAGCCCACGGCCGTGCTGATCCGCGACGCCGGCATGGACATCGCTTCCCACTCCTGGACGCACGCGCAGCTTACCAAGGTGGACGCCGCGCGCCTGGACAAGGAGATCCCTCAGGCCGTGGCCCGGCTCGAGAGCGAGCTTGGCATCAAGACGAAGCTTTTTCGCCTGCCGTACGGCGCGGGAACCGGAACGGCGTCGATCCGCCAGAAGATCGCGGCTACGGGCCTCGTTCACGTCTTCTGGAACGTCGACACGCTCGACTGGCAGGACAAGAACCCCGACTCGATCCTGCAACGTTCGCTCAAGCAGATGAAGGCGCTCAGGCGCGACGCCGGAATCGTTCTCTTCCACGACATTCACCCGCAGTCGGTGAAGGCCTCGAAGATGCTGGTCGCGCGGATGAAAGCCGACGGCAAGAAGCTCTGCACCGTCCAGGGCGCCGTCGATCAGATCAACGGGACGATCCCGGATTGCACGAAATGACCCGAAGGAAGACGATTACGGCGAGGACGATCACGGCTCTTCTGGCCTGCGGCGCAGTGATTGCCGCGGGTTGGGGATTCTCATCGGGAATCTCGCGGGCGGCGCAGGCGCGGGGGAAGCCTCCCGAGCTCGAGCAGCTGCATCGCTGGATCCTGGCGCTCGACGCGGTGTCACAAGGCGACGAGGAGGCCATGCGCTCCTGCAAGGTATCCGGTGAGCAGGCCAAGCTGATGCTCGCTTCGCTCCAGCCGCTCTGGGAAGAGGGCATCGGCAAGCGGGCGGCGCGGGCCAAGCGCCTGCAGGCCAAGCAGTGGAGCCGCAGCTGCCAGAAAGATCCGTGCGTCTGCCCGATTTACGCGCCGGTTTCGCAGAAAATGCTCGAAGTCCGGGGCTGGGGCGAGCCTAACGAGCTCGAGAAAAAGCTGCAGGAAGGAGCGGCGGGGCTGGGACCCGAGGCGCGCCTCGCGTGCGCCCGGAAGTACGCGAAGGGCGGCGCCTGCCGGAGCCCGGCCTTCAAACGCAGGCTCGCGGCCTCCCGGTCGCTCGATGCCCCGGCCGCGCATTGAGGCTCTTATTGTTCCAGCGGGTTGCAGGCACGGGGGACCCTGGTTAGAATCAGCGTGTCCGCTTTTCGTGCCTAATAAGGAGATGAACATGAGCCGCCTCTCAAGCGCCCTTGCCGTCGCAGTCACCCTGGTTCTCACGCAGTTCGCAGTCGCCGCCGAGGACAATTGCGCGGACGACTCCCGCTATCCCGAGGTCGACAAGAAGGAGCTCACCACGCTGGTCGAGAAGAAGGCCGCGTTCGTCATCGACGTGAACGGCGCCGACAGCTTCAAGAAGAGCCACGTGCCGACGGCGATCCATTTCGAGG
>CAYZKI010000185.1:2657-6874 GCA_964478745.1 uncultured Bacteriovoracaceae bacterium | reverse complement strand
CCCGGTTCAGCGAGTTCAGCGTCTCCAGGAGCCCGGCGAGATCGGTTTTTCCGCGATCGAAACTCGCGATCGCCGACTTGAGCCGGCGATGCCCTTCGTCGCTCCAAAGCGTGACCGGAAGAGCGTTCAGCGGATCGAACTCCAGTACGCCGTGGGCGATCTCATGATGATTCAGGAAGTCCACGATGAAGTCGCGGACCAGAGCAGGATCATTGCCTTCGAGTATCGACTGCAGGCCCACATGCACGTGCCCCGCGCCCCCGTCCCATGTCTGAGGAAAAAAGCCTTGTGACGAGACAAAGTCGAAGACGTTCGCCTGAATCGATTTCCGGTGCCTTTCGAACTCGTTGCTGGTCATCGGCCCCAGCTTGATCTCCAGCGTCCCCTCGTCGACCGCGACCTTGAATTTCAGGCCGTCCGCCGTGGTCACGTCCAGGAGCTCCCCCTGATCGAGTACGGCGGTGCACCTCCCTGACCGACGACAGTGTTCCCGATACTTCCGGATGATCTTCCTGAGGTGCGAAGTCGGGTCTCCATCACGGTCGGTCGCCTTGATGACGGCTTCATTCGTGAACTCGAGCTCGACCCCGAACGTCGGGGGCCAAGCCCAGGCGGAGATGGGCCCGACTCCAAGGAGCAGGCCGGCTATCAAGATGCGAAATCTGAAGAACCTAGAGGACGAACGCAATCCTGATCTTATCGACCCTTCGCGGCCATGAATGAAGCGGATGTTTTTTGACGGAACAAGCGCTGCTCAGGGCGGACTAGGGAATGCACCGGTTCACAGCGGCGGCGATCCGTCTGATCTTGAGATGTCCGGAGCTCAAGAGTGAAGTGAGCGTCGGAATGTCATGGGCGAACGGATACTGAGTCTCCTCGCCCGCTCTCTCGATCTGCCGGTACGTGGCGTTGGGATTGCTGACCAGCGAGCCCTGCTTCAATGCATCCGCCTGATATTCCGCGTTCGCTCGAAGCTCATTCAGAATGCGCGGCAATTCCAGGCCATTCGTCAGATTCTCCGCGCTCGTCAAGATCTTCCTGGCGCAGTCGGTCTCCGAAGGCTTCAGCGAAAGTGGAGCGAGCGCCCGGATCACTGTCTCATCGATTACGGCCTGGGTGACTCCGTATCCCTCTTCACCGTAAACGGAAGCATAATAGGCGAAGGTCGCAGCCTCGAGCTTCTTTGCCAACTCAGCGCGAGTGTCACCGGCAATGGCCGCAGACGCTCCGAGCCAGCTGACGCACAAACAGAAAGCGATTTTCCTCATACTGATCCATCCTTCCAAGCTGCCCCGTGGGTACCTAATTCTTGACTATTTCTATAAACAATAACTCGTCGAGTCAGTGCTTGTGTTTACTAGTTGGAAACAACAGGTAGGTTGCCCTGGCTTTCCGATCGAAATCTCGCTCAACTCCCCGCCGGGACAATCTCCTGGCGCCTCGTCCGCTTGCTCGTCGCGCGATTGTATGGCGGAATCGGTCAGCCGTGAGACTCAGCATTCTCCTTCTGCTTCCGCTTCTTCTCTCGGGCTGCGCCACCCCCCCTCAGATGAAGGCGCTCCTCGACGACTCGTCGTTCCGCCCCCGGGCCGCGCGCGTGGCGAACGTCCCGTTCGTCCGCCAGACCGAGCTTCACTGCGGGCCCGCCGCGCTCGCGATGACGATGAAGTGGGCGGGAAGAGCCCCCTCGCTCGAGCAGCTCTCGGCGAAGATGTTCACGCCGGAAAAGGAAGGATCCCTCACGACGGACTTCCTGGCCGCCGCGCGCCGCGAAGGAATGCTCGCGGTCCGGCTCGACGGGATGAGAGCGCTCTTCGGCGCCGTCGCTTCGGGCGCGCCCGTCGTCGTGCTGCAGAACCTGGGACTTGCCTGGTTCCCCCGCTGGCACTACGCCCTCGTCCTGGCCTACGACCTCGACTCGCGGACGGTCCTCCTGCACTCCGGCGAACAGGCCGGGCTCTCGATCGAGCTCGACCTCTTCGAGCGCACCTGGCGCCGCGCCGACTCCTGGGCCGTCGCGATTCTCCCGCCCGACCGCCTCCCCGCCACCGCTCCTCCCCAGGAGATCCTCGCCGCGATCGCGGCCCTCGAGCGCGTAAAGAGGCTTGAGGAGGCCCGCGTCGCCTACTCCGTGTTTCTCTCAGCCTGGCCCGACGACCCGATCGCGCACTTCGGCCTGAGCAACGTCCTGGTGGAGATGCGCCGCTTCGACGAAGCGGTCCGATCGCTCGAGAAAGCGGCGAGCCTTCGCCCCCTCTCAGCGTCCATCTGGCACAACCTCGCCCTCGCCTACGAGCGCGCGGGAAACCGCGCGCACGCGTCACGAGCCGCCAGAAAGGCGCTCGAGCTCGTTCCCGACGCCGAACGCGCCGCATACCGCGCGAGCCTCGACGCGCTCGCACAGGCAAAACCTTAGGCGCATTCTTGCCCGAAGCGGGCGGGCATGAGAAAAATCCCACATGAACACTCGCGCACCCTTCGTTGCCATCTCCCGATTCGTCTCACCCCTGCTCATCGCTTCGATCCTCGTGACGACGCAAGTCGCGCTCGAGAACTCAGCCCACGCCGCGTTCATCGGCACCGAGGCGTTCACCGCCGAGCAGACCCGCATCGAGCAGCGCGCGCGAATCGTCTCGCTCCTGGAACGCGATGACGTGCGCCTCAAGCTCAAGGAGCTCGGCGTGTCTCCCGCGGAAGCCAGCGCGCGCGTCGCGAGCCTCTCGGACGCGGAGATCGCCCAGCTCAACGAGAAGATCGATCAGCTCCCGGCGGGAGCGGACGCCGCGGGCACCATCCTGGGCGTCGCCCTCGCGGTCTTCCTCATCCTTCTTCTGACCGACATCCTCTGCCTGACGAAGGTTTTCCCCTTCACTCGCTGCGCGGGCTCCGCTCGGTAGTCTTCGGCAGCCTGAGCACGAAGCAGGTGTTCTCCGAGCGCTCGTCGAGCGTCAGCGTGCCTCCGTGCGCCTGGGCGATCCCGAGGGAGATGCTGAGCCCGAGCCCCGTTCCCCTGCCGATCTCCTTGGTGGTGAAGAACGGCTGAAAGATCCGGCGGCGAAGGTCTTCCGGGATCCCGCCTCCTCCGTCCCTCACGCGGATCTCGACCTCCTCGCCGAGGTCGCCCACCTCGATCCAGATCTGCTTGCCCGGCAGGGGCTCGACGGCGTCGAACGCGTTGTTGAGAAGATTGAGCAGTACCTGGGAGATCTGCGTGCCGCGTCCTTCCAGGGTCAGCTCGGACGGGAAATCACGGACCGTCACTCGAACCCCCCGGCTGCGGAACTTCTCCGAGCAGAGCCCGAGGCTCTCGTCGATCACCGAGCGGATCCTGACCGGCTCGAAGCTGTCACGGCTTCCGTCGCGCGAGAAGCTCCGAAGGCCCGTCACGATGCGGGCGATCCTCTCGGAGGTGCCGTGAACCATCGTCGCCATCTGGCTAAGCGTCTCGCGGTCGATGGCGCGCGCCCCGCTCCCACCGGCCGTCCCCGGCGAAAGGATCTCCACCATCTGCTCCGAGAGACTCTGGATCACGGCGAGGGGGTTGTTGATCTCGTGCGCGATCCCTCCCGCCATCTCGCCCAGGGCTGACATTTTCGCCGAGGCGATCATGGCCTGCTGGTGCTCGATGACGGCTCTCTGCGCGCGAACCAGCTCCCGGGTACGATCCTGGACCTGCAGCTCGACGGAGGCGATCGCGTCCTCCAGCCGCACCTGGGTTTCCGCGCCCTTGCGGACTCCCTTCAACGAGTTGCGGATCGAGAAGATCAGGAACACGTCCTCGAAGAGAATCCAGCCCGCGTGCTCGACCGCCCGCCAGGGGCTCGCCTGAAGCACGCCGTAGATCGACTGCGGGAAGTAGAAGCCCCGGAGGAAGTGATCCGCAGTCGAGACCACGGTGGCGAGGATCAGGACCTTGGGGTCCCGGTAGAACGCGAGGAACGCGAGCGAGCCGAACACGTGGAAGTGGGTCTCGATCCGGCCACCAGTCAGGTGGATCAGCAGGCCCGAGTACATCACCTGCGAGATCGCGATCACGTAGCTCGTGACGGGCTCCCCAGGCCGGTACAGGACCATGAACATGGGAAACCCGCCGATGGCGGCGCCCAGGATGACAGCTGCGTAAACGTGCAGATGAACCGTGCTCTCCCCGCCTGACCAGGCCAGCGGCGATATCGTCAGCGCGAAAACGATGCCCGCCACCCACTGAAGAGCGAAGA
>CAYZKI010000185.1:0-2647 GCA_964478745.1 uncultured Bacteriovoracaceae bacterium | reverse complement strand
GCCCGAACATGCGGTCCACCCTCAGGCGGCTACCGCGCAGGATCTCGGAATACACCCGCTCCACTCTGGCTTCGAACACCGCGGTCTTCATGCCTTTAGTCCTCCCGCTGATTGAACGAGCATCCGAACACGGGAGCCGCGGCGAGCTCCACCCGGCCCGCGCGCGAGAACGCGAGGATCGAGGCGCGACCCGCGCTGTCGCCCATATGACCCCTCCTGGGCGTGATCCCGCCGCGGTAGACGAGATTCCCGTCGCCGTCGTAGAGGGCGGCGAGACCGGACGTGCGGGCATCGAACTCGCTTAACATCGTGCCGCTTTCGTCGAGGAGAGTCTCCACGCCGGGAAGCGCCGCCGACTCGCGCCAGAGCGCGCTCTCCCGCGCCCACTCCGCGGTCTTGCCCGCGGGCCGCTGGAACAGGACGCGTACGCGGATCCGCTCCTCGAGATGCCGAAGGAGCCTCGCGAGCTCGCCGAGGGTGGCGCGCGAGCAGCCGCAACGGGGATGGACGAAGACGAGCAGGTCCGCTTTCCCGGGCGTCTTCTCGAGGGCGGAAGACGGCCACTTCGCCCGCTCCTCGCCTGGCGCTCCTTCCGTATGCGAATACAGGTAGAGCAGGTAGAAGCCCGTGCCGGAGACTCCGACCCACAGAGCGAAGAGAGCTGCCACGACGGCGCTCTTTTTCCTCATGGTCTCGGGCCTCGAGGGATGAATGCCCGGGGTCCCGACTCTGCGATCCGGGCCAGGAGGGCCGTGCGCGTCGCCGCATCCGTCTCCAGGATCTCGAGCCCGAAGCCGGGCTCGCCCCGCTCCGAGCGGCTCGTCCGGGTCCAGCGGACAAGACCGCGGATCGAGAACGCCGCGGGCTCGCCGCTCCGGAACGTGAAGCGCAGGCGAACGGCGTCTCCCACGCGGAAGGGGGGCGTTTCCGCCCAGACGTAGAGGCCGCCGCTGCCGAAATTCAGCAGTGCCCGGCTGACCGCCGACTCGAACGAGTCGAAGCTGAGCTCGAGATCGAAATCCCCGATCCCTTTCCCGTCGCCCTCCCAGGGCGTTCGGGCCAGGGCCGACTGCACCGCCGAAATCAGGCTCTTGCGGTCGAACGGCTTCGGGAAGATCGCGAGAGCTCCCAGGTCGTAGGGATCCTCGAGGCTCAAGTCGGTGAAGCCCGTGAACAGGATGGCGAGCGGCCTGTCGCGCTCCAGCTTCTGGATCGCGCGGAGAAGCTCCACCCCGTCGCCGTCCGGCATGCGGATGTCGCTCAGGACGAGATCGATCTTCCGGGACGTGATGATGCCGTAGGCTTCCCGGCCGCTTCCGGCCTCGAGCACGGAATAGCCCAGCCGCTTGAAGTCGAACAGCAGGGCCTTTCTCAAATCCGCTTCGTCGTCCACGACGAGGATCGTGGCAGGTTCAGGCATGTTCAAAGGGGGCTCCGTTCTCCCGTGGTTCCCGACGCCCATATCCGGGAAACCGGCGGCTCTGCAGTTCGCGATAACATGATGTGCCTGTCTCCGATTGTACGTACTCCACCCGAGGATGGTTCAAGGGTTTTGTTGGGATTCACGGACAAAACCTCCACAAGAACGATGCGGCGGTCTCCACAAATCTCCACAAATAACCTCCCGGCTCCTTGCGGCGCTGTCCGGCGTCCCGCCAATCGACCGTGATTCCGATGAGTTGCTGAGCGCCAAGAGTGCGGGCATTCCACGCAGACTTTTTGTGTTTCCGTGAGACGGGAGATACACTCATACTCATCTCGTGAAAAGACTTCTGCTTGTCGAAGATGATCCAATCACCAGTGATCTGCTGAGCAGGAAGCTCGGCATCGAGTACGAAGTGGCGGCCGCGGCATCGCTGAAGGACGCCGAATCACAGCTCGAGAAATCCAGGTTCAACCTCGTCGTTCTCGACGCGAACCTGCCCGACGGGAACGGGTTCCGGTTCTGCAGCAAGCTCCGTTCGCAGCCCAGGCTCCGCGACCTCCCGATCATCCTGCTGACCGGGCATGCCGAGCTCGAAGACAAGATCATGGGGTTCTCCCAGGGAGCCGACGATTTCCTGGGCAAGCCCTTCCAGTTCGAGGAGCTGCGCCTCAGGATCGCGGCTCTCCTGAAGCGCGCCGAAGGCAAGGGCGCGGCGGCGGGCTCCATGGAGCTCCACGGGGACATCAAGTTCGATACCCGCTATCAGCGCGCCGTCGTCGCGCGCGACTCGAGGGAGATCGAGCTTTCGCTCACCTCGATCGAGTTCAAGCTTCTCTATCACCTGGCGAGCCAGGACGGCCGCATCTGCTCGCGCGAGGAGCTGATCCGGGAAATCTGGGGCAACGACGTTCACGTCACCATGCGCACCGTAGATTCGCACCTCAGCAACCTGCGCAAGAAGCTCGATCCCAGCGGCTGGACCGTAAGGGCCGTGCACGGCGAAGGCTACCACTGGGCCCCGAAGCGCAAGCAGCTCGACGAGGCCTATCGAAAATATCTCTGACGGGATCGGATCCGGCCCGCTAGGACGTGGCGCGGGCGCAGTGCTTCTGGACGAGAGCCAGGATGTCGTCCAGCTCCATCGGCTTGCGGATGTAGTCGTCCGCCCGGAGATCGCGGGCTTCGTCGATGAAGGCTGAGGCGACGATCACCGGCACCTTG
>CAYZKI010000184.1:0-6894 GCA_964478745.1 uncultured Bacteriovoracaceae bacterium | reverse complement strand
AGTGCCCCGCGGGCCTCGCGGCTCCCGATGAGACCCAGTGCAACGTGGTCGGCCAGAGCGGTGGCCCCGCCGACGACGAGCAGGTGGTGTTCATTCCCGAATCGACCAAGACCTACGCCATGTACGTCCAGGGCTACGCGGTCAAGGACGCCGGCAAGTTCAAGTCGACCGAGACGCTGGTCATGAAGAGCGAGCGCGGCGTGATCGACGTGAAGGGCGCGGCGCCGGTCTTCAAGATCGGTTACGGTTTCGACCCGGCCGCGATGGCTTCCAGCCCGATGATCAACCATCCGTTGTTCACGAGCGGCAAGTTCCGGCTCGCGGGCACCCTGACGCTTAAGACGGCGGACGAGGCGGTCCTGGACAGCCTCTCGGTCGATATCGGCCAGTAAGCGTCGTCCGCCCGGGGCTTCGTACTTATTCGAAACGGGAGATCGCTTCGGTCGCGCGAGCGACGTTCAGGCGGCCTCCCGTTTTGATCTTTCCCTGGAGCCCCGGAAGAGCGTCCACGCTCCCGAGCAGCATGGACTTGAGTGCCAGCGCGGCCTTCGCCGGGTCACTCGTCATCGCGTTCGCGAACGCGGGGCTCGCCACGCTGTGCATGAGGCCGATCGCGCCGGCCACGTGCGGGGTCGAGAAGCTCGTGCCCGTGATGTCATAGCCGAAACGATCCTTGGCCGCGTAAACGCCCCCGGGCTGCGTGGTGAAGATCTGCGTCCCCGGGGCCGCCAGATGGACCTTCTGGCCGACGGCGGCGTACGGATAGAGCGTATCGCCGCGATCGGTGTTCGTCACCGTGACGAGATAGGGGCTCGAGCATCCGGTCGGGACGTCGCCGACCACGTCGATATTGATGTTCAAGTTGGCCGTCGCGGCGGCAGAGAGGATGCCTGCCTTTCCCATCTCGTTGTACAGGTCGTTCCAGATCGGGAATTCGCCGCTTTCGCAGTTGGCGCGATCCACTCCGAAGCTCGAGTTCGTGGCGACGACGTTGGCGCCTTTCTGCGGATCCTGCAGCCAAGCCTTCTTCTGAGCTATGACGTAGCCATAGGCTCGCGCGACAACCGATGTCGTCCCGCTCGACCCCGCGACGGGCATGAGCTTCACGTTCCAGTTGATGCCGGCGATGCCCGCCGAGTTGTCACCCCGGGCGCCGATGATTCCCGCGATAGCGGTGCCGTGGGCGTCCGTGGGGATCGTCCCCGTGCTGGCCCTGGCGTTCCAGCCATGAACGTCGTCCACGTAACCGTTCCCATCGTCATCGATGCGGTTCCCGGGGATCTCGCGCTCGTTCCTCCAGAGGTTCGGCGCCAGATCCGGGTGGTTGACGTCCATGCCGCCGTCGATGATCGCCACGACGATCTCGTTCCCTCTGGCGTCCTTGCCTCCCGTGCCGCGGTCCCAGGCGTCCGACGCGGAGACATGGGCGCGTCCGGCGCCGCTCAGGCTCCACTGCGATGCGAAGTGCGGATCGTTGGGCGTGGTCCTTCTCTCGGTCACGTAGTGGTCGGGCTGGGAATATATGACCTCGGGATTGCGGCTGAGCATGAGGATCGCCGAGTGGACGCTGACCCTTTGCTTGATCTTGAGGAGGTAGATGCCGATCTCGGGCAGGATCGGCTCGACCACTTCGAACTGCTTCGAGTCGACGAGCGAGCGGGCGCGGGCGATGTCGGGCGCCTTCGCGAAGCGGACCAGCAGCTGTCCTTCGGGGAATGGCTGAGCGGCGTGGGTGAAAGTGGAAACCGAGGACACCGACAGGAAAAGTGAAACTGCCATCGCAAGACGCACAGCGTGCATGGGGGCTCCGGTAGGTTCGCGGCTCGCTGACGTCACTATAGAGCAAAAGCCGCCGGAGTCGAGGCCGCCTGTGTTAGCGGCGAAGCGAGCGTGGCCTGATTTCTGCAATTTCCAGAGGACTTATGGACAAACTATCGTCAATTCGTGTCGCAGTACTCGCAACCGATGGATTCGAGGAGTCCGAGCTTGTTTTCCCCGTGCGCGCGTTGCGCGACGCCGGAGTGAAGGTGGACATCCTGGCCCCGCATGAGGGTGAGATCCAGGGCTTCAGGCATCATGACAAGGCTTCCCGGGTGAATGTGGACGGCGTGATCAAGGCCGCAAACCCGGCCGACTACCACGGGTTGCTGCTGCCTGGCGGGGCGCTCAACGCCGATCAGCTTCGCGTCGATCCCGACGCGAAGAAGTTCGTGGCCAACATCATCACCGATGGCAGGCCCGTGGCTGCGATCTGTCACGCCGCGTGGATCCTCATCTCGGCGGGAGTGATCCAGGGGCGCCGCCTGACGGCCTACCACACCATCCGCGATGACGTGACGAACGCGCGCGCGGAGTTCGAGGATCGTGAGGTGGTCGTCGACGGCAACCTGATCACCAGCCGGCAGCCGAGCGACATCCCGGCGTTCAACCGGGAGTTCATCCGCGCGCTCGAGTTCCTGGGCACGGGCAAGATCGACGAGGCGATGAGCGCTTGACCATGACCCGATTCGAGAACCGTCAGAGCGCGGGACGGCTCCTCGGGGCGCGTCTCAGGGAGCTGGGCCACGGCCCGGACTCGGTCGTGATCGCGCTCCCGCGAGGCGGGGTGCCGGTCGCGTACGAGGTCGCCTCGATCCTTGGCGCGCCGCTGGATGTCCTGATCGTCCGGAAGCTGGGTGCGCCCGGAAACCCGGAGTTCGGCCTCGGCGCGGTCGACGAGGACGGCGAGATATGGAGCGATCCGCGGGTTCTCGCGTCGGCTGATCTCGGCCGCGACGAGTGGCGTGAGATCCAGCGCGAGGCGCTCGAGGAGACCCGGCGCCGCGTCCGCTACTACCGCGGGGCGCGGGCGCCGATCGGCGTCGAAGGTAAGAGCGTGATCGTGGTCGACGACGGGCTCGCCACGGGAGTCAGCGCCGAGGTGGCCATGAGGCACCTTCGCAGGAAGGGCGCGGCGCGGATCACGCTCGCCGTTCCCGCGTGCGCCGCGGTGAGCGAGCGGAGGATCCGCGCGGAGGGCGTTTGCGACGATATCGTAGCGCTGATCAGCGAAGAGGACTTCCACGCCGTCAGCCGCTGGTACGAGGACTTCTCGCAGACGACCGATCTCGAGGTCATGGACCTGCTGGGCCGGGTCTCGATCGGCGCGCCGGGGCTCGTGGGCAACTGGAACGTCCCGGACGGATGCCGGGGCATCGTCATTTTCGCTCACGGGAGCGGAAGCTCGAGGCTGAGCCCGAGGAACCAGGACGTCGCGCGCCGCTTGAACGAGGCTGGCTTCGCGACGCTTCTCTTCGATCTCCTTCTCGAGCGAGAGGCCGCGAACCGGAGCCTTGTGTTCGACGTGAAGCTCCTTTCCTCGCGGCTGGCGATGGCCACGGAGTGGGCGAGGGCGCGCAAGGAGACCGCGGGCCTGCCGATCGGATATTTCGGCGCGAGCACGGGAGCCGCCGCCGCGATCTGGGCGGCCTCCAAGCCCGAGCTCGCGATCGGCTGCGTGGTTTCCCGAGGCGGCAGGCCCGACCTCGCTGAAGGGCGGCTCGAGCATGTCGAGTGCCCGGTGCTCCTGATCGTCGGGGGCGCGGATCACCCGGTCATCCGGCTCAACCGAGAGGCGGCTCGCCGCCTCTCGCAGGGGCGCATGGAAATCGTCCCGGGCGCAGGGCATCTGTTCGAGGAGCCGGGCGCGCTCGAGCGAGTGTCCGACCTCGCCGTCGATTGGTTCTCGATCCATCTTTCGCGGGTGGATCCTCTCGGGAGGGCCGCATGACATGAGACGCGATCCGAAGGCGTTATCCGAGGACGACTACACCGAGGTTCACGTGACCTACGATCTCTGGGACGAGCAACGCCGGGTGCGCGCCCCCGAGGCGAGGCGATTCCTGGTTTCCGGCGCGGTGCGGGCATGGAAAGTCGGGCGCTTCGAGACCGAGAGGGGCAGGAGCGTTCACGCGGTGAGAGTCATTCACGGCTCCCCCAAGGAATCCGAGTTCATCGAAGTCCCCGAGGAAGCCGTGAACGTTCAGCTTCACCTGGGCCCTCTGCCCAGGCAGTACCGTCACCTCAAGCGACCCGCTTAGTGGGCTCGGAAACGCGCTCGAGCACCTCGCCCGCGAGCCTTTCGTCCCGCGTGTCGACCGCGAGGTCTCCCAGCGAGATGATGCCGATCAGCCGCTTCTGTCGGTTCAGGACGAGCAGCCGGCGGATCTGCTTTTCTTCCATGAGCTTCGCCGCGTCTTCGATCGAGGCATCCTCGAAGCAATAGAGCACCGGCATGGACATCGCGTTACTGACGATCTCCGTCTCGGGATCCGCGCCATCGGCGATCGCGCGGACGACGATATCGCGGTCGGTGATCATGCCGACCAGGCGATCATCCTCGCAGACCGGCATGGCGCCCACATCGAGGGACTTCATTTTCTGGGACGCTTCACGAAGGGTCGCGCCTGGGTGAAGCACCTGGACGTTATTGGACATGACGTCTTTGACGTGCTTGGATTGAGTGTTCATCACCCCGATCGGTGCAAGGGAAGGTCCAGCGCGAGCTCGCGGGTTGACGCGATACGGCGGCTGGACGCCCGGCTCGGCTCAGATGCCGAGCTCGACCTGGAACCGCGCCACCCAGTTGTTCGTGTTCACGGCGGTCAGCAGGTTCCTGAAGCGGTTGTAGGAAACATCAGCCTGCACCTTGACTCGATGCCGGTTCAGATACCGGTTCAAGCCGAGCGTGTACTGATAGTTCTGATCGGCGAACTGCGAGACGGTGATCGAGCGCGGGGTCACGACCGCGTAACGGGCCACGGGCTCCCAGTCGCTCTCCAGCACGAGGCCCGACTGCGCCACGAAGCCGATCCCGTCGAGCGGCGGCTGGAAGGCCGAGATCGAGCCTGTCTGGGAAGTATCGAAGTCCGAGGCCGTCGGGATCCAGCTCTCGTAGAGCTTGTTCATGTACTCGAGATAGAGCGAGAAACCCTGATGCTTGAAGAGCGCGTCGGCGATGAACGTCCGAAAGGTGGGCCTCCCGCTTCCGCTCGTGAGCGGTTGGCGCATGGGCCCGCCCACGCGATCGGGCTCCCCGAACTCGGATGCCCCGAACGCGACCGAGAGCTTCGGAAGGGGCTCGCGCGCGAGATCCCCTTCGAAGTAGTCGCCCCCGTCGGTGAACGCTCCGAGAGGAAGGAGCTCCGCGCGGACCGTGAGCGCGCGCGAGGTGGCCAGTCGCGAGCCCGCGTTCCGGCCGCCCGCGCCCGAAAGCGCGGCCTTGAGCGACCAGAGCACGGGATCGTCCTGCGAGGGGGACGACACCACCGCTTGAAGGCCGAAGTCGCGATCGATGTTGAAGGCCCGGTTCACGATGGAGCGATCGATGAACTGCAGGTCGCCCGAAGAGACGACCCGCTGGCGATTGCCCGGAAGCTTGGTCTGGCCGAAGATCAGCTCGAACCCCGGGGCGGGCCGGTACATCACGGCGGCGTCGCGCACGACGTGCGGAAACCGCGCGAGATCCCAGTCCTGATCGCCCCGGGTGAACGAGAGCTGCAGGTTGAAGCGAAGCCTCTCGTCGACGACGCTTCCTCCGAAGCGGAAGCGCGCGCGCCTCGGCTGCGCGGTCAGGCGAGCCGTCCTCCCGATCAGCTCCGACTCGTACTGCGCGAGAAGCTGGATCCTGAAGCGCATGCTGATGTCGAAGCGGCCCTGCTCGTCCTTGAAACGGATGCCGTTCTTGAAGGAGACGTCGGCGCCCGGGTCCTCGGTCACCGGGGCAGGCGTGGACGCATGAGCGGTGGAGAGGATGGAAAGGAGAAGGGGAAGGAGAAGGGGGGCTCTGACCATACGGCCGGCAGGTTAGGGGTATGCCTGGCGCGTTGGCAAGAGAGCCGCGGCGCCCAGTTCGCTGCATGAGAAAGGCGTTTGACTCGCGGGGTCATGCTTGGCAAACGCTTCGGGCGTTTGCTATGGTGGCCGGGTTAGTTTGACTTCGACTCACCGCGCGGAGAGATGGCCGAGTGGTCGAAGGCACTCCCTTGCTAAGGGAGCAGACGGTAAAACGTCTCGCGAGTTCGAATCTCGCTCTCTCCGCCATTAATAAGAAGGCCCGCGTAGCGAAAGCGAAGCGGGCTTTCTTATTAATGGCGGCATCCGAAGGAAGAACGCGCAGCGTTCTGTGCCTCTGAGCGAGATGCGAATGCCGGAGGCGGCCGGGAGCCCGCTTGCGGGCGGCCGCCGAGGCGGGGTCGCGACCCGAGCGCGGAAGCGCGAGGAGTCGTGACCGAATCTCGCTCTCTCCGCCACTTTAGCGCTTAGCGCTCCTGCCACGCGAACGGAGGAAAGTTCGTCACGACCCCATCCGCGGGGAAGGGCACGAGCACGACTCCCGAGCGTTCTTTCACGGGTGCGCGGTCGTCCGAGCGCGTGGAGCCCGCCACCATCATGAAACCGACCAGCTCACCCGGCCGTGGGACGTAGTTCGTCATCGGTCCCCAGCGGTTCGGGTCGTACAGCCACCCCGGCCCGATGTCGGAGGGCTTCGTCAGCTGCTTATCGGTCTGCGAGGGACGGAAGCGCTCGCCGCCCGTGCCGTACCAGACGCCGTTGATCTTGAAGAAAACCCAGAGCGTCGCTTCCTGGAGGGCGCCGCCGATGTCGACCCCCGGCCACTGGCCGCGCCGGGTGTGATCGACACGGATGTTGTTCGGTCGGAACTCGATCTGAGTGAGCCGCGATGTCACGGGCCAGCTCCTGACGTCGGGACTTCCCACGATCGTCACGGAGCTGAGATTGAATCCTCCGGGAGGGAGGCTCGGTCCGCTCGTGGGCGCGGGCGTCGGAGCCGGGCTTGGGCTCGGGCTTGGGCTTGGGCTTGGGTTGGGGTTTGGAACGGGCACGGGCCGGCCA
>CAYZKI010000183.1:5048-6919 GCA_964478745.1 uncultured Bacteriovoracaceae bacterium | reverse complement strand
GCTCCGACAGGGGTTTTCCCGTGCGGCGCATGGCCTCGAGCACCTTGAGCGCCGCGACGATCCCGTCGCCGGTCGTGGACTGGTCGAGGAAGATGATGTGGCCGGACTGCTCGCCCCCCAGGTTGTAGCCGTTCTTCCGCATCGTATCGACGACGTACCGGTCGCCCACCTGCGCGCGGACCATCGAGATGCCGTTCTCGCGGAGCGTGACCTCGAGCCCGATGTTCGACATCGGCGTGGTCACGACGGTGTTCTTCTTGAGAGTCCCCTCCTGCGCCATCTGAAGAGCGCACAGGCCGATGATCTGGTCGCCGTCGACGATGTCGCCGTTCTCGTCGGTGAGGATGCAGCGGTCGCCGTCGCCGTCGAGCGCGATGCCGATGTTCGCGCGGAACTCGCGGCTGGCGCTCGAGATGCCGTCGGGGTGAAGCGCGCCGCAGCGCTCGTTGATGTTGATGCCGCTCGGAGAGACGCCGATCTTGATGACCTCGGCGCCGAGCTCCTCGAACACGAGCGGGGCGACCTTGTAGGCGGCGCCGTGAGCGCAGTCGAGGGCAATGCGCACGCCGAGAAGGTCCATCTCCTTCGGGAAAAGGGCCTTGAGGAAGACGAGGTAGCGGTAATGGACGTCGTCGATGCGCTTGGCCTTGCCGATCAGGTCGCCGGCCGGACGCACGCTCTTGATCTCGTCGGTGAGGATCAGGCGTTCGATCTCCGCCTCGAGCTCGTCGGGAAGCTTGTAGCCGTCGGCCGAGAAGATCTTGATGCCGTTGTCGTAGAACGGGTTGTGCGAGGCCGAGATCATGATGCCCGCGTCAGCGCGCATGCTCTGCGTGACGAAGGCCACGCCCGGCGTCGGGAGCGGGCCGATCAGGATGACGTCCGCGCCCATCGAGCAGATGCCCGAGGCGATGGCCTGCTCGATCATGTAGCCCGATAGCCTCGTGTCCTTGCCAACCACGATCTTGGCGCGCCTGACGGGCTTGTTCGACTCGAGCGGCTTCAGGCCCACCGGGATCGAGCTCTTCACCACGCCCATTCGGTTGGTCATCAGGACGTGCGCGACAGCGCGGCCCACGGCCATCGCCACCTCGGCGGTCATCGGGAACTCGTTGGCCTTGCCCCGGATGCCGTCGGTGCCAAAGAGCTTGTTCTTCGAATCGGCCATAGGTTCCTCGAGTCCTCTAATACAGCGTCACGTTCACGCGCTCGGGCACGACCTTCACCAGGCCGACATTGGGAGGAAGCGTGACGGAAACCCGTTCGTTGTACTTGCCCTTGGCCTTGCCCTGCAAGTTCACCGTGGCGAAAACGCGCGACCGGTCCAGGAGCTTCAGGTCCGAGGGGTCGACCCGGACGAGGACGGTGACCGTCTTCTCGGCGATCCGCGCCTTGTGCGGGGACTGGACGCGAACCTCGACGTTCTTGATCCGGAAGTTCGCGCTGCTCGCCTGGACCTCGACGAGGACCTTCGGCAGCGGACCGTCGAGCTGGACTCCGCCCTTCTCGAGGTCGAGAGGCACTTCGCGGTCGATCGACTGGCGGAGCTCGGTCACGTCGATCGGCATCGTGATGACCTCGGTCAGGCCGTCGATCTTCGACTCCGCTCCCTTGATCCGGACGGTCTTGGGCCTGACATCCGTTTTCGTGATGCGGTAACCCTCGGGCGGGAAGCCGCGGATCTCCGGCCGGACGGGGACGTCCCGGCGCTTGAGCGGCTCGAGCTTGATCAGGATCGCGGCCGGGTTGATCGACATGACCTTCACGCCGATCGGCAGGCGGATGTTGTCCGAGAAGAAGCGGTACGTGACGAGCCCCGGCTTGGCGTTCGAGAGGTTCACGCGGATGGGCTCTTCGCGCCGGTCGAGGAC
>CAYZKI010000183.1:0-5038 GCA_964478745.1 uncultured Bacteriovoracaceae bacterium | reverse complement strand
TCGTTGGCCGCGACGAGCTCGGGCGGCGTGATGACCTCGAGCGGGATCTCCTTGGTCACCTCGACGTTGCGCGAGCCCAGGACGATCACCCAGAGGACGAACGCGATGATGATCGAGATGACCTTCGTGCCCGAGTTCACGGTCAGCAGGCGCATCAGATGATCGAGGAGAGTCGGCCTACTCACGCCCATCCCTTCTGCCCTGGGCCGCCTGCAGCAGCGCCCGGAGCTTGCGGGGCATGGTCACCTGGCCCCGCGCCAGATCGAGCAGCGCCGCCAGGCTCTGGCGGATCTCCTGCTCGTTGAGGTTCGTGGTGATCTTGCCGTTCTTCACGAGGTGCGCCTCGCCCGCCTCCTCGGACACGAGCACGACGATCGCGTCGGTTTCCTCGGTCAGGCCGAGCGCCGCGCGGTGGCGGGTGCCGTAGCGCTTGTCGATGTTCGGGTCCTTGGACAGCGGCAGGAAGCAGCCCGCCGCGGCCACCCGGCCGTTCGTGATGATGACCGCGCCGTCGTGGATCGGCGACGCCGGAGTGAAGATCGAGTAGATGAGCTCGGATTTCACGCGCGAATCGAGCTTCGAGCCCGTGTCGATGAAGTTCTTGAGGCCCGTCTCGCGCTCGAGCACGATCAGCGCGCCGATGCGCTCGCGCGCCAGCCTGACCGCCGCGCGCGCGATCTCGTCGACGAGCTCCCTCTCCTCCTCCGCCGAAGCGCTCGAGAAGAACGGATTCTTCCCGACGTGCGTGAGCGCCCGCTTGAGGTCGTCCTGGAAAAGCACGATCACGATCAGGATCAGGTAGTCGAAAAAGTACGAAAGCACCCAGTGCGTGGTGAAAAGCTCGAGCGTCGACGACAGGAAGAAGCCGATCCCCAGGATGCCCAAGCCCGTCAGCATCTGCATCGCGCGCGTCCCCTTGATGAGAAGCAGCACGCGATAAACGATGAAAGCCACGAGCCCCACGTCCAGCAGGTCAATCAACCGCAGGCTGGACTGTAGGTTCGCGAGCAGATCGGACACTGGGGCCTTTTTCAGGTCGCTGGATTACGCCGGTAGCGGCGCAGGCGCGACTCCTCCTGAAGCGGTTGCCGGCGCCGTGGCCGGAGTCGTATCGGAAGTGCCTCCGGAAGAGGACGCGGCGGCGCTCGGCGTACCCGAGTTGCCGCTGGGGCGCGTGATCTTCTGGCCCTGCACGATCTTCTCGACTTCCTCGCCGTCGATGGTCTCGTACTCGAGGAGAGCCTTCGCGAGGTCGTGAAGCAGGTGAGTCTTGGTGCTCAGGATCTCGACGGCGCGGCGGTAGTTGCGCTCCACGATGTCGCGGACCTCGCGATCGATCGTCTGCGCGGTCTGCTCCGAGTAGTCGCGGGTCTGCCCGATGTCGCGGCCCAGGAAGACTTCCCCTTCCTTCTTGCCGAAGGTCAGGGGCCCGCGCACGTCGCTCCTGCCCCGCTCGCACACCATGCGGCGGGCGATCTCGGTGGCGCGCTCGATGTCGTTTCCGGCGCCGGTCGTCTTCTGCTTGAGGACGATTTCCTCGGCGACCCTTCCGCCCATCAGGAACGCGATGTTGTTCTCGGCCCGCTCGCGCGACAGATTGGTCCTGTCCTCGTTCGGGAGAGTCATGGTCACGCCGAGAGCCATGCCGCGCGGGATGATCGTCACCTTGTGGATAGGATCGGTGCCCGGGAGGAACTTGCCCACGAGCGTGTGGCCCGCCTCGTGATACGCGGTGGTGCGCTTCTCGGCGTCGGTGAGCACCATGCTCTTGCGCTCGACGCCCATCATGACCTTGTCCTTGGCGTTCTCGAAGTCGACCATCTCGAGGAACTTCTTGTTCTCGCGCGCGGCGAGCAGCGCCGCCTCGTTCACGAGATTCTCGAGATCCGCGCCCGAGAAGCCGGGCGTACCGCGGGCGATGACGTTCAGGTTCACCGTCGCAGCCATCGGCGTCTTGCGCGTATGGACCTTGAGGATCGCCTCACGGCCCTTCACGTCGGGAGCCGAGACCACCACGCGGCGGTCGAAGCGCCCCGGGCGCAGCAGCGCCGGATCGAGGACGTCCGGACGGTTGGTCGCGGCGATCAGGATCACGCCTTCGTTCGATTCGAAGCCGTCCATCTCGACCAGCAGCTGGTTGAGCGTCTGCTCGCGCTCGTCGTGACCGCCGCCGAGGCCCGCGCCGCGATGGCGGCCGACGGCGTCGATCTCGTCGATGAAGATGATGCACGGAGCGTGCTTCTTGCCCTGCTCGAAGAGGTCGCGCACGCGGCTCGCGCCGACGCCGACGAACATCTCGACGAAGTCGGAGCCCGAGATGGAGAAGAACGGGACGCCCGCCTCGCCGGCGATGGCCTTCGCAAGGAGCGTCTTGCCCGTGCCCGGAGGGCCCATGAGAAGGACGCCCTTCGGGATGCGCCCGCCGAGGCGCGTGAACTTCTTCGGATCTTTCAGGAACTCGATGATCTCCTCGAGCTCGACCTTCGCCTCCTCCGCGCCGGCCACGTCCTTGAACGTGATGCGGTTGGAGGATTCCGTCAGCAGGCGAGCCTTGCTCTTGCCGAAGGACATCGCTTTTCCGCCGCCGACCTGGATCTGGCGCATGAAAAGGAAGAAGAAGACGAACACGATGAACATCGGCAGCCAGGAGATGAGCAGCTGCTGCCACATCGGCGTCTTCTGCTCCTGCTCGAAGTTCGGGACCACGTTGTTCTTGGTCAGGATGTCGAGAACCATGGGGTTCTCGGTCGGAGGACCGAAGGTCTGGAAGTCCGTCTTCCCGTCGATGGGCTCTTTCAGCTTGCCCACGATCTCGCCCGTCTGGCGGACCGTCACGTCGGCGATCTTGCCTTCCTTCACGTACTCGATGAACTGCTTGAACTGGATGTTGGTCTTCGCCTTGAGGTTGGGATCAAACTGCTTAAACAAAAACGCGAAAAGCAGAATGAGTACGAGCCAGAGGGCGACGGTCTTGTGGGATGGTTTCATCTTTATTCCTGACGGGTTCCCGAAAAGGGACTCCAGGGCTCCGATTTCGCCCTGACTCCTTCTCTCCTCATAAAAAAGTTAGCACGAAGCAAAAACAAAAAGCAATTTACGGGGTCGAAACGTTTTTGGATTTCCGCTTACGTTCTGACTGCTTAGCTCGGGTAGTGAGGACATTCGCCTGACGGTCGGTCTCCTGCCGTTCCCCCTGCCGCTCCAAGACCCAGCGTTCAGGGCTTTCCCGGAGAATCCGCCACCCTTGCGGCAGGTGAAGCTGCTTCTTCGGAGCGCCTGCGATCGGAGCCTCGAGCCTCTCGAGCGCCTCCCAGTGCGCTCGCTTGACGCGCACCGGCGGAAGCAGGACGCCCGTCGTGGGAGCCAGGGCCTCGCTCTTCTGCGAATCCTTTTGCGCGCGAAGCCCCATCTCGGCCAGGTGCTCGACCGCGCGCGGAAACACCCCTTCCAGGACCGGGAAGACCTCGTGGCGAAGACGGGCGCGCATGAAGCGCGTGTCCTCGTTGGTCGAATCGCTGCGCCAGGTGATGCCCTCTTCGGCGAGGAAGCGGATCAGCGCGCGCTTGCGAACCGTGAGAAGCGGGCGCAAGAGCTCGCCATGCCGGGTCTGGATGCCGCCCCCGTGGCTCCGGATCGAGCCCGTGAGCAGGCGCCAGAACACAGTCTCGGCAAGATCCTCGATATGGTGGGCAGTCAGGATCACGCCGCGGGTCCGCTTCGCCTCGCGCGCGAAAATGCGGCGTCTTTCGCGGCGAGCGAGATCCTCCCAGGATTCGCCGTCCAGGCGCTGCGTCCCCTCGCGCACCGTGCGCACGATCGTCGGGACGCCCCATTCGCGGCCCAGATGGCGCACGAATTCAGCGTCTTTCTCGGAATCCTCCCCTCGCCAACCGTGGTTGATGTGAAGGATCGAGACGGGCAGCTCCCCGGTGATCTTCCTTCCGTAGCGGGTCATGAGCCGAGCGAGCGCGACGGAGTCGGCACCGCCTGAGCAAGCGATAAGGATATGCGAAGTTTTAACGGGAAGCTCGACGCTCTGGGAGCGCAGATGCGCGATGACGGCACGGATGAGTCGGCCGCCGGCTTCGCCAGGCTTCGGGTAATGGGTCGTGAACGTGCGCCGCATAGAGGATGTCTCTCTATCCTTGGCACAGGTCCGGGTGCGGGGCAAACGAAGCGAATTTTTAGGGCCCACCGCCGTCTGCTTCGTCTCTCCCCTTGCCCCACGCTCCGACCGAAGGTATGAGAATCTTTCTCTTTCCATCGATATGTGGCCTGGCTGGGTAGCTCAGTTGGTGAGAGCGGCGGATTCATAACCCGCAGGTCGGCGGTTCGATCCCGCCCTCAGCCACCATTTCAACTCGATTCAAAGTAGTTTCTGTTTTCGCGGCCGCGTCCGTATGCGGGATCAGCCACGCCCTTACGCTTGCGGAGTTGAAATGGGGGCGAATCCAAAGGCCGCGCGAAGCGCGCTCCTTGTGGGCGGGATCGAATGCGAGGGCGGCCGCGGGGAACGCCGAAGGCGTTTCACGCGGTAAGTCGGCCAGGAGGGCCGACTTAGCCCGCAGCCCGGCCCCGGAGCTGAGGGCTGGAAGCCCGAAGCGCGAGGGGCCGATCCCGCACTCTCAGCCACAATTTGAGTTCGCGGGCGAATTGGGATTCAAGAACGAGTGAAGGCTGATCTGAAAACTACCCACGCAGCGCCCCGGCGCGAATTCAACGCCGTCTTGAAGCGCATGGCAACGTTCCTTGAACTAAGGAGCTATGCCAGTGTCTACGGGCTATGGCTGTTTGGGTATTGGGCACCTCGTAGTGACATCATGCTCGACGAACGCGCAGGTCAAGTGACTCAGACGCAGTTCGAATTTGCATTGGCGAGCCCGGCTCAGGATACGCACCAAGAGGAAGATCGGCTACCCCTAGGAAGGTAAGTGCCGTTCCAGCGTGGTTTTCAACGATTCTGACATCTGGCGTATTCGGAGCAGTAGTCGAGCGCACATCCAATAGTATCGCTCTCGCCTGGAACTGAAGAAGCTCA
>CAYZKI010000182.1:2752-6951 GCA_964478745.1 uncultured Bacteriovoracaceae bacterium | reverse complement strand
AGCTCCAGGAGCTCGTGAAGCTGAACTACGCGTCAAACGTGAATATCAAGTCCTCGGACGAAGCTTTCACCCTGGTGAAAGCCGATACGTTCATGCAGGCGTACCGCCTGCAGCGCATCGCGATCGCCATCCTGGCCGTCAACGAGCAGAAGCGAAAAGGCGGAAGCGGCAAGTAAGATCGGCCTCCTCAGCGGCGGATCTGAAAGACCTTCTTCCTCCCCCGATGCCCTGCCACGAGCTCGATCGCCGACTTCCGGATTCCCAGGGCTTCCGCGAGCAGCTCGATCACCCGCTCGTTCGCCCGCCCTTCGATCGGAGGCGCGTTCACGCGCACCACGTACGATCCCCCGCCCTCGGGCTCGACCGACTCTTTCCGCGAGTTCGGCTTCACCGTCACGGAGATCCTCAGCGGCGCGCTCACGCGAGGTCGGGGCGCCGCTGCTTCACCTGCTCGACGACCAGGCGGATGTCCTGCGCCCGGTCCTTGCGGGCCACGAGAATCGCTTCCCCCTGCTGGACGACGATCAGGTCCTCCACTCCGAGAAGGGCGACCAGTCGCTCGGGAGCGTCCACGATGTTCCTCTTGGAATCGACCGCGACGAGCTCCCCGCCCGTCACGACGTTCTCGCCCGCGCGCGCGCGAAGCTCATCGGCGAGATTCTCCAGCGAGGTCCAGCTTCCGAGATCGTCCCAGCCGCAGTCGAGCTCGAACGTCACGACGTTCCGCGCCTTCTCCATCACGCCATAATCGATCGAGGTCGCGGTCATCTTCGGATAAGCGGCGCCGACCTTGCCCGCGGCCGCGTCCCACGCCTTCCCGTACTCGGGCATGAACTCGTCGAACGCCTTGAGGATGACCGACGCGCGCCAGACGAACATGCCGCCGTTCCAGAGATAGTTGCCGGCCGCGAGAAACGACTTCGCCTTCTCGAGGTTGGGCTTTTCGACGAAAGCCTCCACCCGGTTGCCCGAATGCGCCTTTTTCAGGTACCCGTAACCGGTCTCGGGACGATCCGGGCGGACGCCCAGCGCGACGAGGTCGTCGTGAGTCCGGGCCCACTCGATCGCTTCGCGCACCGTCGCCACGAACTTCTCCGGGCGTCCGATGTGGTGATCGGAGGACATGACGAGCAGGATCCCTTCGGGGTCCTCCTTCGCGACTTCGCGAGCGGCCCAGTAGATCGCCGGCGCCGAATTGCGGCCCTGAGGCTCGGCGAGGACCTTCACGCTCTTGCCCGACTGCGCGCTCACGGCATCCGACAGGAGCTCGGTCGTCACGATGAGCCGGCGATTCGGAGCGACGACGCCGTCGAAGCGGCTCAACGTGCGGGTCAGGAGGGTTTCGTCGGAATCCGATCCGAAACCGAGGAGCTGCTTGGGGCGCTTCGAGGTGCTCTTGGGCCAGAAGCGCGTACCGCTTCCGCCGGCCATGACGACGAGATAGGTCGATGAAGTAGGCATCCGGGATTTCTAGCAGAGCCTAAAGCGGAAAAGAACGGCCTATTCGCTGATCTTGCTGACGACGAAGGACTCGACGACCTGTTCGGACTGGTACTTCTGCCCGGCCTTTTCAGCCGCATCCTTCGACGGGTAGCCGCCCAGGAAGATCCGGAACCACTTGCCCTTGCCTTTGACCTCGGCCGCGCGAAGGTAAGGCTTGAAGCCCAGCTTCTCGAGCGCGTCGACCTGGTCCTTGGCCTCGTCCAGGTTCGGATGGGAACCGATCTGCAGCGTGAAAACGCCCTCGGGCGCGGGACGCAGGGCCGCCGGGACGCCCGCGATCGCCGCGGGGGAAGCCGCGTCGGACTTCTCCGCGGTCGCCTTCTCGGTCTTCTCGGATTTTTCCGCGCGCTTGGCCGGATTCGACGGCAGGTCCACCTGCCTCGGAACCTCGAGCTTGATGCCGGTGCGGCCGACTTCGTCGTGGAGGCTCTGGTTCAGCGATTCCTCTACGGCCTGCTGGACGCCTTTTCCGTGCTCGGTGAGCTCCTGGCGATTCGGGAGCTCGTCGCCTTGGGTGGCGGCCGAGTGGGTATCCGCGCCCTGGCCCGGCATCTTCAGGCCCACCTTCTTGCCCAGGTGGACGCCCAGGGTGAAAGCGAACACCGAGACCATGACGGCAAGAAGGATCAGGACCCCCATCTCCTTGCGATCGTAGATAAACAGGCGCTGCTTGTGTTCCACGTCAAAAGAATAGCTTTCCCAACTATCCCTGTCAATTAAGCCGGGTCCGGGAAAACGGCCGCCAGACTGGGTTCACCGGAATCAACCACGCCCCAAGGCTGACCGGTGAGCCCGGTTCTTCCAATTCGCCGCCACATGAAATCCATTCTGAATCGTCAGGGACAGGGCCTCACCGAGTATCTCATTCTCCTCTTCTTGATCTCCGTGATCTGCATCACGGCGGCCAAGACGCTGGGAGAAACGGTCAAAGACAAGCTTCAGACCGCGCGCCGGCACATCCACGAAGACATCACCCTGCGCTGAGCGACCATGGTTTCAAAGCGCGAAGCAGCGGGACAGGTCACTCTCGAGTTCATCCTCAGTGCGACTCTGTTCGCGATCGCCATATCGGGAGCGAGCTGGATCCTCAAAGCTTCCTGGGATCGGGCTCAGTGCGCGTACCTGGTCTTCGAATCGACCCATGCGCGTCTGACCGGTCGCTTCACTCGTCAGGCAACGAAGGTTCGAGTGCAGCTCGCGGAGTCTCCGCAAGCCGTCCAGGGGATAGGCCAATGCGGGGATCATCGGGAAAGAGTCTGGCTTCTCAAGCTGGGGGCGTCGCCATGAGGCACAGCCGGGGAAACCGGGAGGCCGGGCTCTTTCACGTGCCGATGGCGCTCGCGCTCCTGATCATCACGGGCTCCGGATTCGGCATCTGGGGAGTGCAGAGGCAGTGGAAGAAGAACGTCGAACTCCAGCTGGCTCTCGATCGATGCGTGGAATCCGAAGCGCTCGCGCTTCGATCGCAGCTGCGCTCCCTGGCTTCGGCGAACGTCAGGATCCGCGCTATTCGGCAGGCGCTCGCCGCCTCCTCGATCGTGCCGAAAGCCGCTGCTGCTCTGCGGGTCGCGCTGACGGCGCAGGTCGCGATGCAAGAGGCCAATCGAGCGACTCTGGCCCTGCGCCAAGCCTGGGCAAGGGCTCCCAAGCGCTGCGGCGGGGCGGTCTATGCCTGGATCGATGCACCGATGCTCGTTCGGGATCCTCCGGATCTGCTGGGACCCAGGCCGCTCCGCTGGCTTTCTCCCCAGAAAGCCATCCGGGGGCTCCGCATTCAGGCCGGAAAGGCGCCTCGACATTCCGCGGCCCTGGTGGCCCTGGGAGGAAGGAATCATGGCTCGTTTGGGATCGTGGGAATCGACTTGGCGGATCGAACGGACTGGGAAGCGCGCTGGACGGCGCCGGGAATCTCGATCCGGACAGGTGTTCGTTGAGGCATGCGTATGGATCTTGTTGCTCACTTCGGTCGTGGGTCTGCTTTCGCTCGGGCTCCGCGCCGAGTGGCAT
Source organism: uncultured Bacteriovoracaceae bacterium (assembly GCA_964478745.1). GTDB lineage: Bacteria > Bdellovibrionota > UBA1018 > UBA1018 > UBA1018 > CAYZKI01. The sequence continues at coordinate 3,441 of CAYZKI010000182.1, read as the reverse complement.
CGGTACTCTCGAGTCGTTTCCAAAGCCAGCCGGCGCTGAAGAGGAGACTGATCGCGGCGGGCTACCTCGGCCTGGCTCTTGGGACCGGATTCTGGGCGGAGCGAGTTTCCACGGAGCTGGCTCTCGAGAGCTGGCGTAGAGGGAACCTTCCGGAATCGACGACCTGGGATCTTCTTCTGAGGTCGAAGGGTTTCACCGAGGTCCGTGATCCCGATCGTGTTCACCGCGTGCTTCGATCCTTGCCCGCGACGACCGATCAGCCAGGGACCGTCTGGACGGACGCCGCCTTCTGCCGGGTCGTCGTGTTCGGGAGGCTCGAGGAGAATCCGGCTGCCCGAGTCTATCGGTGCCTCGCCCTGAGGGATTCCCAGCTCGTCACACAGCCCCTACCGGAGTGGAGGCCCGCAGAAGCGGGCGGCGCCGGCTGGGGCGCTTTCGAAAGCGTCGCCCGAGAGGTGGAAAGCCGATACCGGGCCTGGAGAGCGCCAGTTTCGGCCGAAAATCCGCGGATGTCGCCGCAACCGGATCCCCGGGAGGTCCGATATTGATTGACACGGGTCAGACCCCCCGCTTATCCAGCTGAGGTGCCAAACCAACCATCGATTCTCGCTGTAGGCTCGCTCGCATTTGATTCCATCCAGACTCCCGCCGGCCGTGCTGAAGCCGTGCTCGGCGGCTCGGTCAATTAC
>CAYZKI010000182.1:1665-2742 GCA_964478745.1 uncultured Bacteriovoracaceae bacterium | reverse complement strand
CTATGCGCCGGTACAGGTGGTGGGCGTCGTCGGCGACGACTTCCCGAAGAACCACATCGAGTGGCTCAGCACCCGCAACATCGACGTCTCGGGCATCCAGATCGTTCCGGGCAAGACCTTTCATTGGGCAGGCTCGTACGACACGAACCTGAACGAAGCCAAGACGCTTTCGACCGCGCTCAACGTTTTCGAGCATTTCGATCCCCGTCTCAGCGACAAGAACCGCACGGCCCCCTACGTCTTCCTCGCGAACATCGACCCGATCCTCCAGGAGAGCGTGCTTGATCAGGTCAGCTCGCCGAAGCTCGTCGCCTGTGACAGCATGAACTTCTGGATCACGGGCAAGCCCGCCGAGCTCAAGCAGACGCTCAAGCGCGTCGACATCCTTTCCATCAACGAGGGCGAAGCGTACCTGCTCTCCGGTCGCCGCAACATCCTTCAGGCCGCGGCCATCATCCGGGACATGGGCCCATCGGTCGTCATCATCAAGCGCGGTGAGTACGGCGCCATGCTCTTCACTCCGAACAGCATCTTCATGGCTCCCGCCTATCCGGTCCAGGCCGTGGTGGACCCGACCGGCGCGGGCGACAGTTTCGCAGGCGCCTTCATGGGGTACCTCGCCGAAGCCGGAGCGCATCGCGACATGGCTCGCCAAAACCCCCGCGAATGGGACTCCCTGCTCCGTCGCGCGGTTCTCGCGGGCTGCGTGATGGCCAGCTTCACGGTCGAGGATTTCAGTCTGCACCGGCTGATGAGACTCCAGGCTTCCGAGCTCGTGGCACGCCAGAACGAGCTCATGAAGATGATCTCTCCCGCGCTCTGAACAAGCCTGATACACTGGGCGGGTGTCCCGAAAGGTCGCTCTCCTTCTCTCTGTCCTGGCTCTGCTCGCCCCCTGGGGATTCGCGTCTCCGGCCGTCGCGGAAGAGCTCGAGGATGAAGAGCTCGCGCCCGCGCCGGTCGCCAACTACCAGGACTCCCTGATCCAGAACACGCTCCGGGCGTGGAAGCTCAACATCGACCCCTCGCCCGACGGCAAGCTGATCGAGCAGATCCGCATCGCGCGCTACGACGTCG
>CAYZKI010000182.1:0-1655 GCA_964478745.1 uncultured Bacteriovoracaceae bacterium | reverse complement strand
CCTGAATATGTTCCATGAGATGACGAAAGAGGACATCGTCACCCAGGAGCTCCTTTTCAAGAAGGGCGAGCGCTGGAACCCTGAGTTCACGAACGAGAGCGAGCGCAACCTCCGCTCGAACCTCCTGGTCAGCGTCGCGGAGATCGTCCCGGTTCGCGGCTCGGCGGACGACAAGGTCACCGCGCTCGTGATCATCAAGGACATCTGGAGTCTCAGGCTCGAATGGGACTTCTCGTACGTGGGCTCCGCGCTCGAGCTTCTCGAGGCCGATCTTTCCGAGCACAACTTTCTCGGGCGCAACAAGCGCATCGGCTTCAACTTCCGTTACGATCCCGCCACCCTTTCGGTCGGACAGAGATTCGAGGACCCGCGCATCCTGGGATCCAGGCTCTCGATCGCGGAAAACGTGGCCGTGATCTCGAACAAGTCCACCGGGGAGCTGGAAGGAGGCTACGGAAGCCTGTCATTCGGCCTACCTTTATACAGCCTGGCCACCGAATGGGCCTGGGGCGTGAGCCTGTCGCACCGGCAGGACGTCTTCCGGCTGTTTTCCGGCGGAGAGATCGCCGAGGTGGAGGTCTCGACGGGCGAGCAGGTGCCCTACGTGATCGACCGCAGGCGCAGCGACTTCTCGCTGACCGCCACCCGCTCTTACGGCAGGCTTCTCAAGCAGAACCTGACGTTCGGGTGGGCCGGAACGATCAAGAACTACCGGCTTCCCGATCCGGCGCTCAAAGCGGTCACGCCCGCGGGAACCCAGGCGTTCACCGAGGCGTTCCTGCCGCGCACGGAAACCTTCGGCACCGTGTTCGCCACGTATCGGGTGTTCCGCACCGACTTCAAGCAGCTGATCGACATCGACACCTTCGCGCTGACCGAGGATTACCGCTTCGGCCCGGACATCAGCGCGTCACTCTCGGTCGCGACGCCGGCGTTCGGATTCGACTCGACCTTCGCTACACCCTCGGCCTCGGCCGACTACAACTGGTTCATCGGCGACGGACTGCTGAGCGCGGGGGCCGATGTTTCAGTCCGCTACCAGCCCCAGTCCCCCCTCGCCTCCGCGTGGGTCAACCAGCTGGCCAGCCTGGGGATCCGGCACGTGACGCCGAAGATCGGAAGCTTCCGGCTGTTCTCCGCGGCCCGGTATACGCGCCGAAAGAACGACCTGGACCGAACCCAGACCTTCATCGGCGGCGAAAGCTATCTGCGAGGCTACCCCTCCAACTTCTTTTCGGGCACGCAATCCTGGTCGGGAAACCTCGAAGCGCGGACGGAGCCGACGATCATCAAGACCATCCACGCGGGAGCGGCATTCTTCCTCGACCTCGGCGACGCGGCCGACTCTTTCGAGGAGCTGGGCGCGAACGCGTCGGTCGGAGCGGGCATCCGCCTGCTGTTTCCGCAGTTCAACCGCGGGGTTCTCAGGCTCGATTTCGCGTTTCCGCTCGCGACGCTTCCGGCGGGAGAGGAAGCGTCCTACATCACGGCGAAATTCGGTCAGGCGTTCTGAGCGGCTCGGCCCAGCTCGCGCGCAGCCGCTCGCGAAGCTCGCCTGGATCCTTCCCTCGCGCGGCCCAAGCCCTTTCGATGCACGCGGCGAGCTCCCGCTGGAAGCGCGCGCGGCTGAATTTCGCGGCCTGCGCGCGGCAATC